>JBCBOW010000571.1:0-513 GCA_039821045.1 Pseudomonadota bacterium | reverse complement strand
CACGCAAGATTGGCCGCAAGTCGTCCAATGGCTGCATCGGGCTCTACAATGAGCATATCGAAGAGCTGTATCAAATGGCGAACGTTGGAACGCAGGTGTTGCTAATTTGACGACACGATGGCGATTGGGGGGCAAAGCGGCGGAATCCGTATTTGCAATGCCTCTAGATTGCTGTTTACACAGAGATACGAGGTAAGTCTTGGGTGCGTGCGTCCACTGTGGCCGCGCGCAAATACTGGAGGTTAATATGAAAAAACTCGTTCTCGCCGCTGCTCTGACGGCTGCTGCATCGACCGCATTCGCCGGCGCGCCTGCCGATCCGATCATCGAAGCACCTGTCATCGTCGAAGAAGCAGCCGGTTCGTCCGGTGGCGTTCTGCTGCCGCTGCTGCTGCTGGTTCTGGTCGCAGCTGCTGTTGCTTCCGACTAAGTCGCGGACACGCACACACGAAAAAGGCGGCCCATTGGCCGCCTTTTTTACGTTTTGAGGGGCTGCTTTAGTCCAGCCAGCCG
>JBCBOW010000570.1:0-519 GCA_039821045.1 Pseudomonadota bacterium | reverse complement strand
CAGGAGGCCAAAGGAGGAGAAGAGGACACGACGGCGGCGGCGGCGGCGGCGGCGGCGCGGGAAGACGATGAAGCAGCCCCGCACACGCCGCCGGTGCCGCCGCCCCCGGAAGAAGAAGCTCGCTCGAAGAAGACGACGCCGCCCAAGCGACCGCAGGACCTGCTCGCGCGCTTCATCGTGCTGATCCTCGGCCCCAGGATCGACGACGAGGCGCCGACGTCGGTGTCGGCGCAGCTCTGCGAGCGGCGCCACGCGGAGATGGGCGCGGCGGCCGCGGCGCTGATGCAGGACGACGCCGTCGTGCGCGCAATGTACGAGTCCTCGAGCCCGGCCGCGTTGCTGGAGGCGATCGACCTCAAGCTGTCGTCGATGCGCATCCTGCCGCGCACGTCGCGGCCCACGAAAAAGGCCGTCAAGACGCGCGCCTCGCGCATGTACCAGCAGCTCGCGCAGCTGAAGCGCGTCGCCGAGGAACAGGCGTTGGCGCGGGCAAAGGAAGTCAACAACCAACGAGAGAAC
>JBCBOW010000569.1:0-547 GCA_039821045.1 Pseudomonadota bacterium | reverse complement strand
CGAGACTGGATTGCGATGTCTGCAGGTCCTTGAGCGAGACCCCCGCTTGGGCGAGGGCAGAGAGAAGACGCGTGATGCCGGTGCGTTCGCCCGTGGCGGCATAGGTATAGACAAGCTGATAGCCATCGAGCGCGATCTCAAGGTCAAACTCGGACAGGCCGTCAGGCAGTGCGGTGAGCGGCTGGGTCAGATCGATGCACAGATGCTTTTGCCCCATGCGGCGCATCAGCGTGTCTTTTTCCTCCACCAAGAGGATTTCGCCGCGGTTGATCACGGCAACACGGTCGGCGATGGCCTCCGCCTCTTCAATGTAATGGGTGGTCAGGATGATAGTGACGCCATCCGCCTTGAGATCGGCCACGATATCCCACATGTCGCGGCGCAGCTCGACATCGACGCCCGCCGTGGGCTCATCCAGAAACAGGACGCGCGGTTCGTGATAAAGCGCCTTGGCGATCATCACCCGCCGTTTCATGCCACCGGAGAGCGCGGTGGTCCGGGTATCGCGTTTTTCCCAGAGTGTGAACTTGCGCAGGACATCCTCCAG
>JBCBOW010000568.1:0-577 GCA_039821045.1 Pseudomonadota bacterium | reverse complement strand
GTCGGGCTCGAGGTGGAAGGCGACCTCGGGCTTGGCGTAGTCCTGGGGCATGGCAAAGCAGCCGAAGGTCTCCATCACTTCGCTCGCGTCGGAGGCGGAGGCGGAGGCGGAGGCGGAGGAGTCGTCGTCGTCTTGGCCCGCGAACACGACGGCGCCGCCCAAGCAACTCACGCCCACCGCCTCTTCTTCGGCCGCCAGCGTCTGTTCTTCTTCGTCTTCTTCTTCCGCGGCGCGCCGGGCCTCTTCTTCTGCTTCTTCGGCGGCCGCACGCCGCCGGGCCTCGTCTCGCGCGCGGCGGGCTGCGTCCTCAAGCGACGACCGGCGGCTTGAGGAAGCCTCGGCGACGGCCTCCAGCGAGCGCCGAATCGCCGCTTCTTCCGCCACGATCGCCTGCCGCGCCGCCTCGGCCGCCTCTTCCTGGTCTCGCCGCGCGTCTTCTTCTTCTTCTCGTTGCCGCCGCCTGAGGGACAGCGAGCGTTGCCGTTCTCGCGCCGCGACCTCCTGCTGGTGTTGCAATTCCTGGCGTTCGGCCTTTTCGCGCACGTGCTTTTCCTGGCGCGCGAGGGCCGCCGCCGCA
>JBCBOW010000567.1:339-580 GCA_039821045.1 Pseudomonadota bacterium | reverse complement strand
AGGCCCCGGAATCCGCACGCATATCGCTTCGCCTGAAACCGTCGCGGCCAGCGCGATTGCCGGGGTGATTGCGGACCCGCGCGAATTGGGTCGTGAGGAGAACGCCACATGACCGCCTTCCCCGAACCCCTAACCGGCATCGCCGCGCCGCTGAACCCGGATCGCCTCGCCGACAATGTCGACACCGACGCTATCATTCCCAGCCGCGAAATGCGCACCACGGGGCGCACGGGTCTGGCGG
>JBCBOW010000567.1:0-329 GCA_039821045.1 Pseudomonadota bacterium | reverse complement strand
ACGGCTTGTTCGCGCCGTGGCGTTACCTCAACGCGGATGCGCGCGAAGCAAACCCGGACTTCGTTCTCAACCAAGCGCCCTACCGCGCGTGCACCATATTGGTGGCGGGCTCCAATTTCGGCTGCGGATCGAGCCGCGAACACGCGGTCTGGGCGCTGGCGAAATGGGGCTTCCGCGCGGTCATTGCTGAAAGCTTCGCGCCGATCTTTTAGGGCCATTGCATCCGCAATTTCATCCTTCCGGTGACGCTCTTTCGCGAAGCCTGCGAAACACTTGGCGGGCAGGAAACAACCGTTGATCTCGCGACCCAGACGGTCACCTGCGGCGCG
>JBCBOW010000566.1:0-643 GCA_039821045.1 Pseudomonadota bacterium | reverse complement strand
GAATGTCGTAAGCGTATCGTCGCGCGCTCCCATAACGACGATGCGATCCCCTGGCTTGGCGATTTCGAGGATCCTGTGCCCGCAATCCTCGCGCGCCGAGATATGCTCAGCGGTGCCGCCGCCCTCTTGGATAAGGCCGATGATGCGCTCGGAGCCTTCGCTGCGATCCACCGTGCCTCCGTAATAGACCGGGTCGCACATGATCGTGATGTCATCCTCGGCAAGCTCACGCGCGAAGGTTTGCGCCAGCTCATCGCCCATCTGCTTGAGGGGCCCGTAGCCGTGCGGCTGAAAAAAGGCGATCACGCGCCCCGGCGTCGCCTTCAACGTGCGCAGCGTGGCCGCGCATTTCTCAGGGTTATGGCCAAAATCGTCGATCACGGTGATGTCATCACCATTGGTGCCGATCACATCAAAGCGCCGCGCCAGCCCCTCGAACGAGCGCAGCGCATAGGCGGCCATGCGCACATCTACGCCTGCTGCACTCACCGCTGCGATGGCGGCCAGCGCGTTTGACAGATTGTGCCGCCCGGGCATCGGGAGGATCAGCGGAAAGACCTCGCGGCTGCGATTGTCGATAAGGGCTGCGCGAATCCCGAAGGCGGCCTCGTCAATCGAATCGGGATCGACCGTGATATCGGCC
>JBCBOW010000565.1:0-948 GCA_039821045.1 Pseudomonadota bacterium | reverse complement strand
GTCGACCACCAACACATCAATCGCGTTTGAACGCACGAGAGTGTCGGTAATTTCGAGCGCCTGTTCACCAGTATCCGGCTGAGAGACGATCAGTTCATCAATATCAACGCCAAGCTTCTTGGCATAAACAGGGTCAAGCGCGTGCTCGGCATCAACGAACGCCGCAGTGCCGCCCGCCTTTTGCGCTTCCGCAATGCAATGAAGCGCCAATGTCGTCTTACCCGAACTCTCCGGACCATAAACCTCGATTACGCGGCCCTTCGGCAAACCGCCAATGCCAAGCGCGATATCAAGCCCCAGCGAGCCGGTTGAAATCGATTCAACCTGCATCGCCTCTTTCGAGCCGAGCTTCATCGCCGAGCCTTTGCCGAAAGCCCGATCAATCTGTGCGAGCGCAGCGTCCAGCGCCTTTTGACGGTCCACTTCCTTACCCTTCTCTACCAACTTTAGCTGCGTAGCCATCGCATGACCTCCTTGAGTTGCCTAGAGCCGATTAAGGAGTTTTAACCGTCCTTCTTTCCGCCCCGATGCGACTCGTGTATCGCATTTGTTCTCATGGAACAAGAGTAGAACGAAAATTTCCAACTCGTGGATCAGGTAAAAGTTGGCTCGTCTTGGGTCGCAGCGTTCATAACGCTCGCGACCTTGTCGCTGATCGACGAGACACTGAATGGTTTGGGAATGAAGTGCATATCGGGAATATCGATGTCTTTGCGCAGCTGCTCCTCGGCATAGCCCGACATGAACAAGACCGGGATATCGGGGCGTTGTTCACGAATGGCGCGGACCATGGCCGGACCATCCATTCCGGGCATAACGACATCGCTAACAACCAGATCAAACTGAGTGCCTTTGGCGATGGCCGCCAAGCCCTCATCCCCGCCTGGACATGCAGTCACCTGGTATCCCGCACGCACAAGCGCTCGCTCTGCAACAGCGCGAACCATG
>JBCBOW010000564.1:0-963 GCA_039821045.1 Pseudomonadota bacterium | reverse complement strand
GAGTGAGGCGCTGCGGCTTACTGCGCCGGGAGCGCCTGCAAGCCTGTGGCAGCGCCCGGCATGGCTCCAGCGCGGCGGGCTTTCCTATCATGATCGTCCCGAGCGCTGGCTGCGCGGCGGACTGTTGCAAAGCGCTTTGCGCGGTCAGGAATTCGTCGCCGACATAGGCCGCAGATCCGCACCGCGCATATGGCTCGATGCGGTGATTGACGAGATCAGAGCGTCTTGATGATGCCGGAGAAATCGAGCGCACCGTGCTCGCTCGCAAAGGTCTCGTAGAGCTCTTTGGCATGCGCTCCCAGTGGCGTGTTCGCGCCTGCGCTGCCCGCCGCTTCCATCGCCAGCTTCAGATCTTTGAGCATCAGCGCCGCGGCAAAGCCGCCTTGATAGGCATTGTCCGAAGGGCTCTGCGGCCCCACGCCGGGAACGGGGCAATAGCTTGTCATCGACCAGCACTGGCCGCTTGAGACGCTGGAGATATCGTAAAAAGTCTGCGCATCGAGCCCGAGTTTTTCGGCCATGGTGAAGGCTTCGCACGTGCCGATCATCTGCACCGCGAGCAGCATGTTGTTGCAGATCTTCGCCGCCTGACCATTGCCCGCATCGCCAGCGTGGATCACCGCCTTGCCCATCGCTTCAAGGATTGGCCGCGCGCGCGCGAACGCTTCATCCGAGCCGCCGACCATGAAGGTGAGCGTCCCGCCTGCCGCCGCCGCGATCCCGCCGGATACGGGCGCATCAACCATCGCATAGCCATGCTCGCCAGCCGCTGCGATAACCTCGCGCGCGGTGGCGACATCGATGGTGGAGCAATCGAGCAGGATCGCCTCGGGCGGGGCGAGGCCGATGACGTCCTGACTGTAAACCTGCTTCACAATCGCGCCGTTGGGCAGCATCGAGACCACCGCCTCAGCGCCGCCGACGCAGTCGCGGGCGCTGAGGCGGTGGTCTCGATGCTGCCCA
>JBCBOW010000563.1:0-1021 GCA_039821045.1 Pseudomonadota bacterium | reverse complement strand
ATCAGTACAACGAAGATGGCGGCCTGTGCCTCGCCTATTTCGGTGACGGAGCGGCGAACCAGGGCCAGGTCTACGAGACGTTCAACATGGCCGCTCTGTGGAACTTGCCGATCGTTTTCGTGGTCGAAGACAACCAATACGCCATGGGCACATCCAGCCAGCGCTCTTCAGCGGAAACCCGTTTCCACCGCCGCGGCACCGCGTTCCGCATTCCGGGTATGGAAGTCAACGGTATGGACGTTCTCGAAGTGCGCGCGGCCGCCGAGGTCGCCTTCAAACATGTGCGCGAAGGGAAGGGGCCGGTGCTCATGGAGTGCAACACCTACCGTTATCGCGGCCACTCGATGTCCGATCCGGCGAAATACCGCACCCGCGACGAGGTTCAGGAGCAGCGCGACCACCACGATCCGATCGAAGGGCTGAAGAAAACCCTGATCGAGAACGGCAAGACCGAAGGAGACTTGAAAGCGATCGACAAGGCAATCCGCGCGCGCGTCGCCCAAGCGGCAGATTTCGCCGAGAACTCGCCCGAGCCCGCTCCGGAGGAACTCTACACCGAAGTTTTGGTGGGGGAGTATTCATGACCATGCCCTCCCAGTTCAGATACGACTTGATCGCTCAATCGAACGTGCTGGCAAGGCGCGTCGCGCAGAGCGGGCCGGCGGTCCCGGTCAAGCGACGCAACGCCGTCCAGCGCGTTCGATTGAGCGACCGCGCTGCGGCGGGCCGATCTGGCCCACATCCTTCGTCTTTCGTCGATTACAAAGAGGTCACTTTGCGCTCTCCTCATTCCTCGCCTGTGGGCCAGATCGGCTCCGTCAAGACGTGTCTGAACTGGGAGGGCATGGTCTAATGGCTATCGAACTCAAAATGCCCGCGCTCTCTCCAACGATGGAAGAAGGCACGCTCGCCAAGTGGCTTAAGGCTGAAGGCGATACGATCGAGCCCGGCGATATCATCGCCGAGATCGAAACCGACAAGGCAACGATGGAATTCGAAGCCATCGATGATGGTGTGCTGG
>JBCBOW010000562.1:0-1025 GCA_039821045.1 Pseudomonadota bacterium | reverse complement strand
GGCGCTCTTTTCGGAGCCGGCCGATCTGCTGGACTTCGTGGAAGGACTGCGCGAGCTTGGGCTTGAGCCCCGCATCCTGTCAGGCGGAGAGGAAGCGCTTCTCAGCGCAAACGGAGTGGCGGGGGCCTTCCCCGCCGCGCGTGGCATCGTTGCTGACCTTGGGGGAGGGAGCCTTGAGCTCGTAGACTTGGCTGATGGCGAAGCGGCCCAGCCTGTCTCGCTCCCGCTTGGTGCGCTGCGGCTGCCCGATTACCGGTCCAAAAACGACAAATCGGGCGCCAAGATGCGTGATGCCATCGAAGCTGTAATCCGCGATGAGGGCGGTGCACGCGAGGCGGGTCAGACGCTCTATCTTGTCGGCGGGACATGGCGCGCCATGGCGGTCTTCGCGATGCAGCTTGAAGGGCATCCTTTGAGCGATCCGCACGGATTTGCGATGAGCGCGGAAAGAGCGCGCGCGGTGGCTGACGCGCTCAGTTTTGAGCAGCCGGACGAGCTTAAGGCGCGCAAACGCATTTCCTCGATGCGTGCGGAGAAACTGCCAGACTCTGCGGCGCTGCTTTCGGCGCTGCTGCAATTGCTCAAGCCTGCCGGGATTGTCTTTTCTTCCTGGGGGCTGCGCGAAGGCCTGCTTTACAATCGGCTTGCGCCAGAGGCCCGCGCGCAGGATCCCTTGCTCGCCGGCATATCGGTGTTTGCCACCCAGCGCGGAGCACCGTCCACCTTGGCCGCGCAAATGGCCGGGTGGAGCGCTGGCGCCTTGCCCGCGCGCGATGGGTCAAGCGAGCGACTGAGGCTGGCGGCAACCATGCTGGCGCTCGCATCCATGCAGATCGAGCCCAACATTCGCTTGCCGCAAGCGGTCGACTGGGCGCTTCATAAGCGATGGATCGGCATCGACAGCGCAGAGCGCGCCATGCTGGGCGCAGCAATCGCTGCAAATGGCAATGAGCTCGATCTGCCGCCCGAAGTGCAAGCGCTTGCAAGCCGAGAAGCGCTCGAAGAGGCGATCTGCTGGGGGCTGG
>JBCBOW010000561.1:0-1025 GCA_039821045.1 Pseudomonadota bacterium | reverse complement strand
CAATGAGGAGCAAACGGGCGAAGGCCTCGCGCGTGCGATCAGCGAAGGGCTAGCGACGCGCGAGGAGCTGTGGGTGACTTCCAAGCTGTGGAACACCTTCCACGCGCCCGAGCATGTCGAAGAGGCCTGCCGCAAGACGCTCAGCGATCTCCAGCTCGACTATCTCGATCTCTATCTCATCCACTTTCCGATTGCGCTGCAATACGTGCCGATCGAAGAGCGTTACCCGCCCGAATGGATCGCGGATCCTGATGCGGCAGAGCCTGCGATGAAGCGCGCGGCGGTTCCGCTGCATGCGACTTGGGCGGCAATGGAGGCGCTGGTCGACAAGGGCCTCGTTAAGCGCATTGGGGTGTGCAATTACAACTCTGCGCTGATCCATGATCTGATGAGCTATGCGCGGATCAAGCCCGCCATGCTCCAGATTGAGAGCCACCCTTATCTCACGCAAGAGCGGCTGATCCGGCTGGCGGGCGACTACGGTATTGACGTCACCGCGTTCTCCCCACTCGGCGCGCAGAGCTATTTTGAGCTGGGCATGGCAGATGCGGGCGAAAGCCTGTTGGGTGCTGCGCCCGTCATGGTTGCCGCGGGCGCGCATCGCAAGACGCCAGCACAAGTGCTGCTGCGCTGGGGCATTCAGCGCGGCACTGCGATCATCCCCAAGACGACCAAGCCTGAGCGCATGCGCGAAAACCTGGCCATCGAAGATTTCGAACTGAGCGCGGTTGAGATGGCCGCGATCAGCGCGCTCAATCAGAACCGCCGGTTCAACGATCCAGGCGCCTTTACCGAGGCCGCCTTCAACGCGTTCCATCCGATCTATGACTGATTTCCCCGCACTCATCACCGGAGGCGGCGATCTGGCGGCCTTTCTCAAGGCCAACAAAACCGCCGTTGATGCCGCGCTCGGCGATGCCGGCACGCTGCTCTTTCGCGGGTTTGACGTGCCCGATCCCAATGCATTTGACGCGGCCATCGAAGCCTATGGCGAGCCCGGCTTCACTTATGAAGATTCGCTCTCC
>JBCBOW010000560.1:0-1071 GCA_039821045.1 Pseudomonadota bacterium | reverse complement strand
TTACCCAGCCGAGAGGACATAGCCAGACCCTCGGACCGTCGTTATGAGTTCGCGATCAAACGGTTTGTCCACCTTCGCGCGCAGACGGCTGAGGTGCGTTTGCACGAGGCTGGTTTTGGGATCGAAGTTGTATCCCCAGATCCGGTCGAGCAGCATGGTTCGCGTAACCAATTGCCCTTCGTTTAGCATTAGAAACTCAAGGATCCTGTACTCGCGCGGCAAGAGATCAAGGATCTGCCCAGCGCGCTCGACGCTTTGGGTGGTCCGCTCAAGCACGAGATCGCCCACCGTGATCCGGGTCGGGGTTTCTTGAGCGAGGGGCCTGCGTCGCGCGAGCGCTTTGAGCCGAGCGTAGAGCTCAGCAAATGCGAAGGGCTTGACCAGATAATCATCAGCGCCCGCTTCAAGACCGGAGACGCGATCATCTATCCCGGAGAGCGCAGTCAGCACCAAAATCGGCGTCTCAAGGCCAGCCTTGCGCAACACTTCGATGGCATCGGTGCCGTCCATTTTCGGCAGCATGCGATCAAAAATGATAACATCGAACTCTCTGCTACCAGCCTGAATCATGCCTTCTTCGGCGTTGAGCGTATGCTGAAACGTATCTCCAGACTCGGTTAGCCCGCGCGAAATGAAATCCGCCGTCTCCTGATTGTCTTCAACTAAAAGAATTCTCAACGTGGCGGACCCATATCAGAAGCGTTGCTCGGACTATCGGTTAGCAGGGGTCTTCGCCTTCAAGCAAACACGTAACACGTGTCTGCTTCTGGGTCGTGAGGCGAAGTTCTGCTTTCAAGACGGATCTTTATCAGGCGGGCAGTTCCCTCATGAGGTTTCGCCCACCCTCACTTCACCCAATCCAGCCCCATTTCCTCGAAGACTTCCTTGTCGTCTGACCAGCCTTCGGAATGCTTCACATGCAGGAACAGGTGGACCTTCACGCCGAGGATCTCGCTCAGCTCCTTTCGCGCCGCTTCGCCGATGGGTACAGTCAGCGGCATTCTGTTTTTTCAAGGAGAAGCCGACGCCATCGACCCACAGCAATTTCCCTCTTTGCGGCCTGATGCAGAC
>JBCBOW010000559.1:0-1161 GCA_039821045.1 Pseudomonadota bacterium | reverse complement strand
GTGTAAGCCCCGCGCGCGCTCTGTCGGAGAGCGATCGCACCGGGCTCGATACCAACTCAAAAGCCAGCGCGCGCGTCCCAGACAGCGGGAGCGCCAAACCCGGCGTATCACTTGAGGTTAGCGCGGCGCTTGATCCGTCGAAACCGCCCGTGGATGCAGATCGGGTTTCGCAAATTCGTGAAGCGATCAAGGACGGAACCTATCCGCTTGTGCCCACCAAGATCGCGGATGCGATTATCGCCGCTCGGGTCGGGTTTGGAGTGGACGCCACGTGATGACGGGATCGGGATCGGGATCGGGAAATCCGCTTGCGGCAAATTTGCGGCAGATGATTGCCGTTCTTGAAAGAGAGCGGCAAGCGCTTGCCACCCTCGACGCGGACGAACTCTTTGAGTCCGCGCGCGAAAAAGACGCATTGTGCGATGCGCTGGCCCCGGTGCCGCTTGACGAGCTTGACAGCGAAACACGCCCTCTGGTGGAAACCGCGCAGGCGCTAAACGATGTCAATCGCCGGGTGCGCAACCTGTTGGCCGCTAATGTGGCGACGCGGCTAGAGGCCTTGGGCGCTCCGCGCGCGGCGTACAGCGCCGGACAATACGGGTCCGCTTTTCCGCGCACCAAAGCCTTAGGGATGAACCCTTAAGCGCTGAGTCTGCGCCGAATTCCATGCGCTGTTGGCACGCTCATTGCTGAACCTGGACCTGAACCCGCGCCGTCCAGAGGCGCGCCAAAACGGGCCAGAATGTGAGCAACGCAAACCTTTCCAGCATTAGCCTCCCGCAAGCGGGGCACACAGCCGGCGGCGCCCAGGCGCGCGCGGCTGTTTTTGCGGAGCGCGCGCGCAGCGGCGCGGCACGGCAGGTTACGAACGCCTCCTCC
Organism: Pseudomonadota bacterium; assembly: GCA_039821045.1. GTDB lineage: Bacteria > Pseudomonadota > Alphaproteobacteria > Sphingomonadales > Sphingomonadaceae > Erythrobacter. Next base: position 282 of record JBCBOW010000559.1, on the reverse strand, counting down.
ACGCAGGTTGAGCAAGCCATCGCCAAGGCTGCGCGCTCCACCTCGGTGGCATTCGATTATCTCGTCGCGCAAGCGCAGGTCGAAAGCGCGATGAACCCACAGGCCCGCGCCCAAACATCAAGCGCCAGTGGCCTCTATCAGTTCATCGAAAGCACATGGCTTAATACGGTCAAGCGTCACGGTGAACGCTTCGGCCTTGGCGATATCGCCGACCGGATTTCAATAAGCCCGAGCGGCAGCGCCTATGTCACTGACCCAGCCCAGAGCGCCGCGATCTTGAAC
>JBCBOW010000558.1:0-1177 GCA_039821045.1 Pseudomonadota bacterium | reverse complement strand
GAAATGCGCGAAGATGCCCCGTTTGATTTTGGCGACCGGGCTTTCATCCCGCTGTTGCGCGAAGAAGGCTATCAAATCGCCCAGGATAAGGAGACTTGGGCGTTCCCGCCGATCGAGACCCTGTTCGTCCAACGCAAGGTCTCAGGCACCGCCCTGCTCGGCGCGCGCTTGAAGGCAAAAGTGAACATTCGCCGCATAACCGAAGAGGTCTTGGCAAGCACAGAGCCGATGCGCGCGCGCGCCGCCTAGTTCATTGCAACTGAACTGTGCCAGTGTTGAGCATCGCTTCCGTTAACCTGTTTATACAAGCCGACATACCAGAAGTCATTGCTTTAACTCTGGTTTAACCATATCGACTATCTCGGGAACGACACTTTGTGTCGTATTGGGGAATCATGTTGAAGAGGGTCGATACCAAATTGGCGGTCTTGTTTGTGTGTCTCGGCAACATCTGCCGGTCACCGATGGCTGAGGGCGCTTTTTGTAAAGCCGCGCAAGATGCAGGCTTGGAATGCGAAGTCGAATCCGTTGGCACCGCCTCTTATCATATCGGCGAAACGCCAGATGCGCGCGCAATTGCGACTGCCAAAAAGCATGGAATAGACATCAGCGGGGCGGTCGGGCGTCAGTTGCAAGGCGAGGATTTCCGCCGTTATTCGCATATCTTCGCTCTCGACACAGCCAATCTTGCCGGCATCCGTTCGCGTGCGCCGCGCGGCGCGACAACCAAGATCAGCTTGCTGCTGGATGCAGTGCCCGGGTGCGAGGGCCAGGCGATCAAGGACCCCTATTATGGCGATGATACGGATTTCGAGATTGCCTGGTCCGAGATCGAAAAGGGCGTCAACGCCTTGGTTGAGCGGTTCCTGGAAGACGGCGTCCAAGCGGACTTTCGGTAAAATGCGAAAGTTAACCCCCGCGTAGCAATTGCACGCCCCAATCGCGTTCAAACAGATAGAGTAGAATGCGCGCCGCCGCGCCGCGATCGCGATTCAAGCTGCCCTGATGCTCGACCAGCAGGCGCGCATCGCCATGCGCTGCGGGCAAGAGACGCTGCACCTGATCAAGATCCGCTATACGAAAGGCGGCCTCGCCCGATTGCCGCGTACCGAGCAATTCGCCGCCGCCGCGCAGCTCCAAGTCCTCCTCGGCAATCCGGAACCCGTCCTGCGTTTCC
>JBCBOW010000557.1:0-1209 GCA_039821045.1 Pseudomonadota bacterium | reverse complement strand
GAGTGAGGCGCTGCGGCTTACTGCGCCGGGAGCGCCTGCAAGCCTGTGGCAGCGCCCGGCATGGCTCCAGCGCGACGCCTCCCTTGCCCGACCAGATGACATCATTCGTGCTATACATCTGCAGCGCGTGAGGATGCTTAAGCGCCACCATATCGTCAGGTGCGCCATCCTTAAGAGCCACGATCTGATCAACTTCCAGATAGCCGAAAATGCGATGGTGCAGCTCTTTGGCTTCGGGATCGCGGAACAGGCCAAAGAAGAGAAACACATCGCCAAGCGTCACGCCCTGGCGCTCCAAATGCGTTTGTGCCGCCCCGCCCTGGCCAAGCAGGGCCGTCCCATTCTCCAGAAACATCGGATCATGATGGCACAAATCCGAGCCGCGCACTTTGCCACGGCTTGCGCTCTCGGCGAGCTCACCAAGACCCAGTTCAGCATAGGTCGTGCGCGCGATCCCTTTGCTGCAGGGGATCGGAAGGCTGATGGGCCGACCGTCGACAATTGGCGAAGGCCCACCGCCAGCGCTGGTGTCAAACCCCTTGCGGCTGAAGATAATCTTCACGCGGGCGCGATCAGGCCTCCGGCTCTTCCCATGCAAGCTTGGGCTTTCTCGCCGCGGCGGTCTCATCCAGGCGGCGGCGCGGCGCGAAGTAAGGCGCTTGCTTGAGCGTCTCATCGCCCGCCAGCGCGCGCTCAGTGACCGAGCGGAACGCCGTGATGAATTGATCGATGGTTGCCTTGCTCTCGGTCTCGGTCGGCTCGACCAGCATCGCGCCATGCACCACCAGCGGGAAATAGACCGTCATCGGATGATAGCCCTCGTCAATCAGCCCCTTGGCGAGATCCGAGGTGGAAAGCCCGCCGCCAAAATCCTTATCGCCAAACAGCGCTTCGTGCATGCACGGGCCGCTGTCTGCGAAGGGCGCGTGGAGGATGTCTTGAAGGCTGCGCAGGATGTAATTGGCGTTAAGCACCGCATCTTCCGAGACTTGCTTGAGGCAGTCAGCGCCGTGGCTGAGCATGTAAGTGAGCGCTCGCGTGAACATGCCCATCTGGCCGTGAAACGCTGTCATGCGGCCAAAGCTCTGATGCTCGGCGTCGGTGTGTTCCTCTTCGACAATTGTGAACTCGCCGTCTGCGTCTTTCTCCACGTAAGGGAGCGGCGCAAAGGGCGCGAGCGCTTCGGAGAACACCACTGGACCCGATCCC
>JBCBOW010000556.1:0-1214 GCA_039821045.1 Pseudomonadota bacterium | reverse complement strand
GGCAAAGCCAAGATGTTCCTGTCCGATATGGGCCAGGTGCTGATGAGCATTCTTGAGGACAGCGCGCAAACGCATGACGCGTTTTGCGGCACTTCGAACGCGTCAACGAACGAGGCGAAATACGGCGAAGGGCGCAATTCAGGTCGCTTTCCCAACGGGCGCGATCGCCTGCTTTTGGGCGCGGCGAAATTCGGCCTTGGTCGGCGCGATGTGCATCCATGTGTGAACCTGTTCAAAGGCACGCGCATCGAAGCTGACGGAGCGGTCACGCCGGTCATCGGGCCGTTCAGCGGCGGGCGCGAAGTGGTGCTGCGCGCGGAGATGGACGTCTATGTCGTGATCGCCAACGTGCCCCACGTGATGGACCCGCGCTCTGAATACTCGGTCACCCCGCTGCGCGCGACCGCCTGGCGCGGGGCCGTGACGCCCGAGGATGATCCGGTTCGTAACGCTACGCCTGAAGGGCTGCGCGCCTTCCTCAACTCAGAGGACTATTTTCGAAGATAGGGGCTGAGCCCCCGCCAAAAGGACCTCTCCCTTTATGAGCGATACAGACCCAGCAAAAGGCCTCCCCGGAGCCATCGTCCACGATGAAGTGGTGCCCGCCCGCGCGCCGTGGCTGCACCATGTGAAGAAGGGCCAGACCCTGCGCATCGTCGATATGGAAGGCAACCAGGCGGTCGACTTCCTGCTCTATTCGACGGATGACGACGCCGAGCGATACAGCGCGCAGGATACCATCGCGGCGCAGGGCAATATCTTCCTCAAAGAAGGCTCCGTCATCCGCTCGAACGAGGGTCGCCCGATGCTCACCGTAACGGGCACTTCGGTTGACTATCACGATACGATCGGCGGTGCGTGTTCATGCGAATCCAACACGCTGCGATACGGCCATCACACCAAGGCCCAACACGCCTGCGTCGACAATTTCCTCGAAGCCAACCTCACCGAAGGGCGGGGCAAGCGCGACATGGTCTCCAACATCAATTTCTTCATGAACGTACCCGTCATGCAGGACGGGTCGCTCGGGATCGTCGATGGCATTTCCGCGCCCGGTCTGCTCGTCGATGTGCGCGCAGAGATGGACGTGACGGTGGTCGTCTCCAATTGCCCGCAAATCAACAATCCCTGCAACGGGTTCAACCCGACGCCCGTGCGCATGATTGTCAGCGAATGAGCGTGCCGGGCCGCCACAACACTGTTCTGATCGCCAA
>JBCBOW010000555.1:0-1223 GCA_039821045.1 Pseudomonadota bacterium | reverse complement strand
GTCGAGGATCTTCGCGTGCCATTGCGCCGCGCATTCAGGGCGGGGCGGGGCATCGCCCCCGCTGGCCTTGCCGGGATAGCAAAAGCCCATCGGCATCAGCGCGACCTTTGCAGGATCGTAGAAAGTGGGCTTGTCGAGGCCGAGCCAATCACGCAGCCGATCGCCGCTGTCATCATCCCAGGGGATGCCGCTGGCGTGGACCTTGGTGCCCGGCGCCTGCCCAATGATGAGCACGCGGCTTGCGGGCGAAAACTGGACGATGGGGCGCGGGCCCAGCGGCAAGTCTTCAGCGCAGATGGTGCACGCGGCGATCTCCTGGTGAAGCGCGGCTGCGTGCCCGGCCTGCGCGTTGCTCACCCTTCGACCCGCTCAGCAAGATCAAGCCAGCGCTCTTCCGCCTCGTCCTTCTCAGCGCGCGCGTTCTCAAGCCCCTTGGAGATCGTTGCAAAGCGCTTGGGGTCGGTCTGGAAAAGGTCCGGGTCGGCCAGGATTGCCTCGCCCTTGGCAATCGCCGCTTCGAGCTCTTCAATGCGTGCGGGCAGAAGCTCGTAATCGCGCTGATCCTTGTAAGAGAGCTTGTCAGATTTGGGCGCGGATTGGGAAGGAGGTAATGCAGAAGAGGAAGATGGGGCCTGGGACTTGGACTTGGCGATGATCGGCTTGCGGCGCTTGGCCTCCCAATCTGCATAGCCGCCTGCGACAATGTCGACCTTGCCTGAACCATCGAGCCCGAGCGTCACGGTCACCGTCTTGTCGAGAAAATCGCGATCGTGGCTGACGATCAGCACGGTGCCATCGAAATCGGCGATCACCTCTTGCAGAAGATCGAGCGTTTCAAGGTCGAGATCGTTGGTCGGCTCATCGAGCACCAGCAGATTGGCGGTGCGGGCAAACTCGCGGGCGAGCAGCAGCCGCGAGCGCTCGCCGCCCGATAGGATGCCGACCTTGGTGTCGACCAGCTTGGGATCGAACAGGAAGTCCTTGAGATAGGCTTGAACATGCTTGCGTTGCCCCCGCACATCGATCCAGTCGCCGCCCTCGGCAAGGATATCGCGCACGCTCGCATGCGGCTCGAGCAGCTTGCGCTGCTGGTCGATCATGACGCCCGAAAGCGTGCGCGCATGCGTGATCGTGCCGCTATCGGGTTCCAGCTCTCCGGTCAGCATCTTGAGCAGCGTCGTCTTGCCCGCGCCATTCGCGCCGACAATGCCGATCCGGTCGCC
>JBCBOW010000554.1:0-1232 GCA_039821045.1 Pseudomonadota bacterium | reverse complement strand
CGATCTGCAATGCAGCGGCGATTTCATCCTGCTCAAAGAGGGGGTGCCCGCGCCGATCAATCTCAAAGAGCTCGATATGCTCAACCAAAACGGGGGCACGCTGCAGATCGGCACTCTTCGCGAAGGCCGCGGCTTTGATTTCGGGTTTGATGGCGGGCGCACCGTTCTCGTTCAGCAGGAAACCAACCGGTTGGCCAAACGGCGCACGCTTGCAGGATCAAAGCTTACGATCACGCTCGACGAGGTGAGCAAGAGCCCGGATGAAGGCGCGTTTGGCTTTATCCTGTACGAGGCCACGCTGAGCGCGGATCGCATGAGCGAGCCGGCCACGATCCTCGAATTCGCCGGTTGCTGAGCGCCCCGCACGCTAATTAGCGCATTTCGGCTTCGGGGGCTCCGAACAATTTGCCCTTCTCGCTGAACAAAACGAGCGCCAAGCTGATCAAGCCTGCAGCGAGGAGTGCAAGCGCGAGAGGTCGCGCGGTCCCGTCAAATGCATAGCCAATAGCTGCGCCCAGCACAGACGCGAGCGTCAAGCGGATGAACTGGTGAATTGAGCTGGCCGCGCCTGCAATTGCGAAAAACGGGTTCATCGCGATCGCGCCAAAGTTGCTGCCGATGAAACCGAGCAACATCATGTTGATCGCCATCAGCGGAACAAACTGCCACAGGCTCTCTTCAGGCTGGAAGGCGAACCACACCTGAAGGCCCGCCACGCCGATGAAGGTAAGCAGCGCGGTGTGGCTCACACGGCGAGCTCCAAACCGCTCAACAATGCGCGAGTTTGACCAGCTCGCAAACGCCATCGAGCCTGCGCAAATGCCGAAGATAATGGGAAAGAGATCATCCGCCCCAAACGCTTCGGAAATCAATTGCTGCGAGGAATTGATGAAGCCGAAAAGCGCACCAAAGACGAGCGAGCTGCCAAAGATGTAGCCGATTACGCTGCGCAGCCTGACAGCGCGTGCCATGTTGCCAGCGATCACGCGGGGGCGGATCAGCTGTTTGTTCTCTTCCGAAAGGCTCTCGGGCAAGCGGAAATAGACCCATGAGCCCACCAACACGCCTTGCACCGCCATCGCGGCAAAAATCGCGCGCCAATCCGCCACCAGAAGGATCGCCTCACCGATTGTGGGCGCGATCGCCGGGACCATCAGAAAGATCACGAAGATAAGGCTCATCATGCGCGCCATCTTGTCCCCGCCGACCCGGTCTCGAATGATCGCCGGGGG
>JBCBOW010000553.1:0-1302 GCA_039821045.1 Pseudomonadota bacterium | reverse complement strand
GGTGTTTGGCAATATGGGCGAGACGAGCGCCACCGGTGTGGCCTTCACGCGCGATCCGGCAACTGGCGAGCGGGCGTATTTCGGCGAGTATCTGATCAACGCGCAGGGCGAAGATGTCGTGGCTGGCATCCGCACCCCGCAATATCTGACCAAAGCGGCGCGCGAAGTGGCGGGGGCCAAGCCGCTCTCGATGGAAGAGTCGCTGCCGGATGCTTACGCTGAGCTGGCGCGGGTGTTTGACCTTCTCGAAGGCCATTACCGCGACATGCAGGACATTGAGTTTACCGTCGAGCGCGGCAAGCTGTGGATGCTTCAGACGCGCGCTGGCAAACGCACCGCGAAGGCGGCTCTGCGCATGGCGGTGGAGATGGAGAGCGAAGGGCTGATCACCAAGGACGAAGCGGTTGCGCGGATTGATCCGATGGCGCTTGATCAGCTGCTGCACCCGACGCTTGATCCGGACGCTGAGCGCAATGTGCTCACTGCTGGTCTGCCTGCAAGCCCAGGCGCAGCGGCGGGCAAGATCGTGCTTGATGCGGACACAGCCGAGCAATGGGCAAACCGGGGCGAGAAAGTGATCCTGGTGCGCGTGGAAACGAGCCCGGAAGACATTCACGGGATGCATGCAGCGCAAGGCATCCTCACAGCGCGCGGCGGAATGACGAGCCACGCAGCGGTGGTCGCGCGCGGAATGGGACGCCCTTGTGTTTCAGGCGCCAGTGCGGTTTCGATCGATCGGGACACGCGCGCGCTGCGGATCGGCGTGCAAGAGCTCAAAGAGGGCGACGAGATCACTCTGGATGGCGCAAACGGCCAGGTTATGCTTGGCATCGTGCCCACGGTTGAGCCGGAGCTGGCGGGCGATTTCGGGACGCTAATGGAATGGGCGGACGAAGCGCGTCGCATGCGTGTGCGCACCAATGCGGAAACGCCCGCGGACTGCAAGATGGCGCGCCAGTTTGGCGCTGAGGGGATCGGGCTTTGCCGCACGGAGCACATGTTCTTCGATGCCTCGCGGATCAGCGCTGTGCGCCGGATGATCCTCGCCGAAGACGAGGCCGGGCGGCGTGCGGCGCTTGATATCCTGCTGCCTGAGCAGCGCTCTGACTTCACCGCGATCTTTGAGGTGATGGCTGGGCTTCCATGCACGATCCGCTTGCTCGATCCGCCGCTGCATGAATTCCTGCCGCATGGCGATGCTGAGTTCGCCGAGCTTTCGGACGCGACGGGGCTGGGCGTTGATCATCTGAAGCGCCGCGCGGGTGAGTTGCACGAGTTTAACCCGATGCTCGGCCATCGCGG
>JBCBOW010000552.1:0-1305 GCA_039821045.1 Pseudomonadota bacterium | reverse complement strand
CGCCCACCGCTGCGAGCCTATCAGCGTCTGCTGCAAGCTCGCTTGGCGATGCACCGACGCGCTTGCGCATGGCTCTCGCAAAGCCCTGACTGGTGGAATAGCCGCTTTGGCCGGTCGCAGCCATGATCCCTTCCGTCTCAAGCACCGGTAAAGCGCCAGCCAGCCGCACCCGCTCTATCGTTGCGGCGACTGTTTCCCCGGTCATCAATCGATAGATCCGGTGGAAATGATATTCGGAAAGAGCCGCTTGTGATGCGACATCGGCAAGCGCTGGCGGCTCGCCTTCGCGCGTCCGGGTCTCAACCAGTGCGAGCGCTCTTTCGATGCGCTCGGCGTAGCGGATACGCTGGATCGGTTGCATTACGTTTCTCCCTTGGTGCTGGTGCCAAAGGTTGTGCGCCAAGTCCAAGCTCCTGGCGTTCCCGATCTTGCGCAATTCCCGCTCTTTGCGATCAAGATTGTTAAGCATTGGCGCGTATTCTCACCCGCGAGTTTCAGGGGAGATGCGGATGTTTGGGTTCAACAAAAAGAAACCACTAATCGAAGGGCCGGTCGAGTTTGAAGCGGAGGTCGCGATTGATGCGCCCGCAAGCAAGGTTTACCGCCTGCTTGATGTCGCAGATCCGGGCTTTGGTCAGATCGAACTTGGCAACACCGTTAAGCGCGTTCCGGCGACTCAAAACGAGTTTCACCTCAGCCTTGTCGGGCTAGAGGATCTGACGTTTTGCATGCGCGTGCTTAATGCAGAGCCACATAGCCGCATTACGAATGAATGCGTGATCGAGCCGCGCTTCGGCAACCTTGTCAAAGCGATCGAGGATCACGTTATCGAAGCCACCGGCGAAAACAGCTGCAAAGTGGTGCAACGCACGACCGCCACTTTCGTCGATGGCATCTCAGACCCCGAGATCGCAGCCGAAATCGCACTAATGAGCGCAGCGGTCGAAAACGATCTGTTCAAACTCAAAGTTCATGCTGAAGAAGGCGCGGAGGCGGTTGCAGCGCTCGATGATGACGGATTTGCCGAGATCGAGATCGAAGATTGGTGCTGAGCGCCCCACTCGGATTACCCTGCCTTTTTGACCTGGCGCCAATGGTGCAACAGCGGCTCGGTGTAGCCTGAAGGCTGCTCGGTGCCTTTGAAGATCAGATCGCGCGCGGCTGAAAAGGCGGGGCCATCCTCATTGTCGATAAGCGGGATGTACGCTGGATCGCCCGCATTTTGCGCATCAACCTTGGCGGCCATGCGCATCAGGCTATCCATTACCTGCTCCTCGGTCACAATCCCGTGGTGCAGCCAATTGG
>JBCBOW010000551.1:0-1361 GCA_039821045.1 Pseudomonadota bacterium | reverse complement strand
GCCCCTGATCAGACCCGTGCCCCCATAGGGGCCGGCCGAGCTGCACCGCATAATGCCATGCGACCAGCCCTGCGGGGATGGCGGCGGCGAGCGCGAACTCAACCACCATCAGCCGGTTCAACACGGTTGTGGCCATCATCACCAGCGCGCCGATGCACGCTTGGACCAAGCCAATGCGAGAAATCGCGAACCACGAGAGGCCCGCTTGCGATGGGGTAATGGCTTGTGATGGGATTGCGGCCCGGCTCATAGATACCCCCCAAGCCCGAGCGCTGCGGCGAGCATGCCAAGGACATACAGCAAAACGCCAACGCCGTTGTACCAGGGGGCAAAGCGCGCCGGATCAGACAACAGACGCGGCATCGCGGCAAACTGAGCCACCAAAACCAGTCCAACGAGGCCGGCTGATAGATGCATGCCCCACGCCACAAGCAGCGCGATCACGGCGATCTGCGCCAGCGCCATAACGAGACAGGCAAAACGCGCAGCGCCGCTCACGCCCATGATGACAGGAAGCGAGCGCAAACCGGTCGCGCGGTCGCCTTCGACCGCCTTGAAGTCATTCAGCGTCATGATGCCGTGCGCACCCAGACTGTAAAGCACGAGGACGATAAGAACCTCGCCGCGCGGCAAGGCGCCAAGCATCACTGTCGCGCCGGTAAACCAGCTCAGCCCCTCGTAAGTCAGCCCGACAACGGCTGGGCCTGTCCACCCACTGGTCTTAAATCGGAAGGGCGGCGCGCTGTATCCCCAGGCTAGAACGAGCCCGATCAGCGCTGCGACAAACACGAACGGCCCGAGCGCCCAAGCGACCGCGGCGGAGATCGCTGTGCCCATAAGAGCAATGTAAAGGCCCCAGCGCCCGCCGATGCGGCCCGAGGGGATCGGACGGTCTGGCTCGTTGATGGCGTCCACATGGCGATCAAACCAGTCGTTCACCGCCTGGCTCGTGCCGCAAACGAGTGGCCCTGCGAGCAGCGCCCCGCCGAGCACGAACCACCAGCGGCCATCCAAGCCAGCGCCCGAGGAAACCGCCCCGCACATAAAGGCCCACATGGGAGGAAACCAGGTTATCGGCTTGAGCAGTTGCACAACATCGCGCAGCGCCGGAATGGGCGCGCTGCGAGTCGAGACCGCTGAGCGTTGCATGCTGGCAAATTATGACTGACAATTGAAAGCGTCAAATCTTTTTGACACTTGTCTCGCAATGAGATCTGATTTTGACGCTCGTCAAGTATTCTCGCGGCTCAATCCCGTTAGCCTGGATGGCTCAAGGAGTGTCCAAACCTCTTGTCGCTTCACAGCTGCTGTGTCTTGCTGCGAAGCGCCAAGACACAGCGCCCTGCGCCGCTTGCTTTGCG
>JBCBOW010000550.1:0-1374 GCA_039821045.1 Pseudomonadota bacterium | reverse complement strand
TTCCGTCTTTCTGAGCAACTCAACGCCTTACTTGGCGTTCGAGGTGCGAATCGCCGCCCCCGACTAAGCGTTAACTCAGCTCGACAAGCAACAATCCTGCCAAATCGAACGCGATCCGTAAGATCACCCCTTTTCAGGCCGCAAGACAGTGCCTACTCAAGCGTTATGAGCGATGCTCCGACCCTTTATAGCCCCGGCTCGGCAGATAGCCCGGTGAATGACCGAGCAATCGATGATGGCGTGCTGCCCAGCGGGGGTCTCGAAGTCATCTCCATCGCGAAGAGTTACGATAAGCGCGCCATCCTGACAGATATCTCACTCAGCGTTGCCAAAGGTGAGGTGCTTGGCTTGCTCGGCCCTAATGGCGCGGGCAAAACGACCTGCTTCTACTCTATCATGGGTCTGGTGAAACCCGACGCTGGCCGGATCCTGATGGATGGCGAAGATGTCACCAAACTCCCCATGTATCGCCGTGCGATCCTCGGGCTTGGCTATCTCCCCCAAGAGACAAGCATCTTTCGAGGAATGACTGTCGAGCAGAACATCAATTGTGTTCTGGAAATGGTCGAGCCTGACAGTGACACGCGCGCGGCTGAGCTTGAGCGTCTCCTCGGCGAGTTTGGCCTCATCCGGTTGCGCGAAAGCCCGGCAATGGCGCTTTCGGGGGGTGAGCGGCGGCGTTGCGAGATCGCACGGGCGCTGGCGGCGAAACCTTCGATCATGCTACTGGATGAGCCCTTCGCCGGCATCGATCCGCTTTCGATCAGCGATATTCGCGATCTGGTTAAAGACCTTAAGCGCCGCGGGATTGGCGTTCTTATCACCGATCATAACGTCCGCGAAACTCTCGATATCGTTGATCGTGCGTGCATCATCTATGGTGGACAAGTTCTCTTTGCCGGAACGCCAGAGGCGCTGGTCGCTGACGAAAACGTCAAGCGTCTTTACCTGGGTGAGAGCTTTACGCTGTGACTTTTGAGCTTGAGTAACGGGCCATGGCGATCGGCCCCCGCCTAGATTTACGCCAATCGCAATCGCTGGTGATGACGCCGCAATTGCAGCAGGCGATCAAGCTGCTTGCGGCCTCGAATCTTGAGATCGAGACCTACATTTCTGATGCGCTGGAGGCCAACCCGCTGCTTGAGGCAGGCAGTATCACCGCAGAGCCAACCGCAGAGCCCGCAGAACCCGATGACATCCCTCGCGAGGAATTCACCGCTGATCAATTGATCGCCCAAGGCGCTGGCGACAGCGATGCGCCGCTCGATTTGGACCCGGGATCGCTTGATGTTGATCGAGACACCGGCGATGGCGCAGCTACTGCAACCAGCGCCAATCAAGGCGATGCGGAGTGGGGCGCGGCGGGGATAAACG
>JBCBOW010000549.1:0-1412 GCA_039821045.1 Pseudomonadota bacterium | reverse complement strand
CTGCGCACAGCGGCGGAAGAATACGACTTTAACACCTACACGCGCCTGCTGGTGGATTTCTGCAATGAGGATCTCTCGGCGTTCTTCTTCGATATCCGCAAAGATGTGCTCTATTGCGACGGACCGACTTCGACCCGGCGCAACGCTTATCGCACGGTGCTCGATCTGCTGTTTCACGCCTTGGTGCGCTACGCCGCGCCGGTCTTGGTGTTTACCGCAGAGGAAGTGTGGAAATCGCGCTATCCTGAGGATGATGAGCAAGGTGGGAGCGTTCACTTGCTCGAATGGCCGAGCGTTCCAACCGTGCCTGCCGACCGTGAAAAGTGGCAGCGCATTCGTCAGGTTAGAAGCATCGTGAATACGGTTTGCGAGGGGCTCAAGCGCGAAAAGACCATCAGGTCCTTCTTAGAAGCTGAAGTGGAATTAGTAGTTTTTGACGATGACTTTTGGCGAGCTCTCGATGGCGTTGACTTGGAAGAGCTCTTCATTGTCGCAAAAGTGAACATCGAGAAGCGTAATTACGAATTCGGCGACCTCGATAAACTCGAGGCCGACGGTACGTTCATGGCTATGACAGGCGTTGGGCCTAATCCGGGCGTTGTGGTTGTTGATGCTAGAAAAACCGGAAATCTCAAATGCGGGCGCTGCTGGCGTCTCTTGCCTGATGTCAGCGAGGATGGCGCGCTGTGCGGTCGCTGCACCACAGTGGTGCGCGAATGGGATGCGGCGGCGCTATGAGCGGTTTGATCACCCGCAATCGGCTGATCGGCCTCGCTCTGGCGGCGCTTATCGCGGGGCTGGACCAGCTGGTGAAGTGGTACGTCATTGGCCCGCTCAACCTGCGGCTGGTGCGCAAGATTGATCTGCTGCCCTTCTTCGATCTCACCTACACAGAGAATTACGGCATCTCGCTCGGCATGCTCGAGGCATCCAATATGGAAATGCGCTGGCTCCTCGTTTTGGTCACCGCGGGGATCGCGCTGGTCGTGTTCGTGTGGATGATGCGTGAGCAATTGCTGGGCGATATCCTGGGCCTGGCGCTCATTCTGGGCGGCGCGATCGGGAATATCCATGATCGCTATTCGCTGGGCTATGTCATCGATTATGCCGATCTGCATATCGGAAGCTTTCGGCCTTTCCTTATTTTCAACATCGCCGATGCGGCTATCACCATCGGTGTCGTCATTATCCTTGCCCGTTCGCTGTTCCTGCGCGAGAAGAGCGCCGAAACAGAGGAGGGCGCATCAGCCGATGGGGCTGATGCACTTGCGGAGAAATAGCAATGCGTAACGTCAAGACCGCTCTCGTGCTCGGGGCTGCGGCAAGCCTGCTGGCTGCATGCGGCAGCAGTGGCATTTTCAACCGCGATCGGCCGGATGAGTTTGCCGTCCAACGTCAGGCGCCGCTGGTGG
>JBCBOW010000548.1:0-1417 GCA_039821045.1 Pseudomonadota bacterium | reverse complement strand
GTCGCGATTGCGAACCAAATGCGCAGCGGCGATTTCGCTTACCATGGCCTTGTCGGACCGTCGCCCGTCCCCAAGACCCCCTCGAGCCCAGCGCCGACCTATCTTCACACGGCGAAGGCCAACGAAACGGCAAACGAGGCCGATCTGAGCGCGCTAAACCCGGCCGAACGGCGGCAGGCCTTTGCAGAGATGGCGCGCGAGACCTACGCCAAGCGGCGCAAGCGCACGACCATCTTTGGCGATCCGGAGCTGTTTGGAGAGCCCGCCTGGGACATCCTGCTCGATCTCTACATCGCGCAAGTTGAAGACAAATCGGTCTCCGTTTCAAGCGCCTGTATCGGCTCCGCTTCCCCGCCAACGACCGGGCTACGCTGGCTAGGCATTCTGGCCGATCAAGGGCTGCTTGAACGCGAGCACGACCCGCAGGACCAGCGCCGCGTGCTGGTACGCCTGACCGACAAGGCGCTCGATATGATGGACGACTACTTCGCCGGCAGCGCGGGCTTCGTTATCGACCGCCGCGCGGCGAGTGCGTGACGATGCCCGTCGTTTCCTGACTCTACTCTTCTAGCCAGCTCAGGCACTGGCCGCCCCGGTCTGAGCTGGCTCGGGGTCTCTAAGTCTTAGCGCGAAAGCGCGCCAAAGCACGCCTTGCCCGCGTAATGCGCGCTGGCACCCAACTCTTCCTCGATCCGGATCAATTGATTATACTTGGCCAAGCGGTCCGACCGCGCGAGCGAGCCGGTTTTGATCTGACCGCAATTGGTGGCAACAGCCAGGTCGGCGATGGTCGCGTCCTCGGTCTCGCCAGAACGGTGGCTCATAACGCTGGTATAGCGTGCGCGAGCTGCCATATCGACCGCAGCCAGCGTCTCGGTCAGCGTCCCGATCTGGTTGACCTTGACCAGCAGCGAGTTGGCGAGGCCATCGGCGATCCCTTGCGACAGGCGCGCGGGGTTGGTGACGAACAGATCATCGCCGACCAACTGCACCCGGTCGCCAATCGCATCGGTCACCGCTTTCCAGCCTTCGAAATCGTCTTCGCTCATGCCGTCTTCGATCGACAGGATAGGGTAATCGTCGCACAATTTCGCGAGGTAATCGGCCATGCCCGCGCCATCGAGGCTCAAGTTCTCGCCCGAAATCTCATATCTGCCGTCCCTGAAGAACTCAGTCGCCGCGCAGTCGAGCGCAAGGACGATATCCTCGCCCGGCTTGAACCCAGCTTCCGAGATCGAGGCCATGATGAAATCGAGCGCGTCGCGCGTGCTGGCAAGATCGGGTGCAAAACCGCCTTCATCGCCCACGCTGGTCGCGAGGCCTTTCTGATGCAGGCCTTTCTTTAAGGTGTGGAACACCTCGCTGCCCCAGCGCACGCCCTCCGCGAGGCTGTCCGCGCCCACGGGCATGATCATGA
>JBCBOW010000547.1:0-1424 GCA_039821045.1 Pseudomonadota bacterium | reverse complement strand
TCGGTGCCAAGACCGGCAAACCCTTGTGCCAGCGCTGCCCAGGGCCAAAGCAAAAACACAGCAATCGCTCTAACGTTCATTGGCAAACACCTTCAGCAAGCTTGCTGGCGGCGTGCGCATCAACCGCCAGGCAGGCCACAGGGCCGCCGCCACAGCCGCCAAAACAGCGTAAAGGCCCAGACGCCCGTAATCGATTGGGAACAGGTACATCGGCAGACGCCAGCCAAACGCTTCGACATTGATAATGGCCAGCAGCACCCAAGCCAGGCCAAGGCCGACAGGCACTGCAAAGATACAGACGAACAGCGCAAAGACGGCTGCACGGATCAACTCAAGCCGCCCGATCTGACGCCGTGTCACCCCAATGGCCCAAACCGGTGCAAGTTGCGGCACACGCAGATCGGCCAGGGTGAGCAAGCTCATCAGCATTGCAAAGGCGGCGACAGCCAGGGTCAACACGTTGAGCGCCGCGGTGACGGTGAAGGTCCGCTCGAAGACCTCAAGCGAAAAGGATTTGAGGGCGACTTGGTCAATGATCGCACTTTCCGGAATGCCAAGCTCCGACACAAGATCACCGCGCAGCGCTGCAGGGTCGTCTGTGCACAGTCCAAATTGTCGGGCGCTGACGTTTGGGTGGAGATCGCGAAAGAGTGACTCGCCAATCACAATCTGGCCGCGTGGATTGCCGTAATCGGCGACAATCCCCGCAATGGGTAAAGTCAGGTTCGAGGCGATATCGACTTCATCCCCGACCCACAGTCCTGTGCGACGCGCCAATTGTTCATTCACAACCGCCGCCGAACCGGCTTCGACGCGGTCCCAAACGGCCCCGTCTTGATCCAGGAACACCCAGTTTTCGCGGTAGGTTGGTCCGACCCGTACACCGAAGAGCCGGGCGGGCTGTCCGGCGCTTTGCATCTCGATTGTCAGCAAGGGCAGGACGGCGACGGCGCGCGCGGCCATTGCGGTCTCGATCCTGCGCGCTTCATCGGCGCTGGCGGTTTCAACATAAAGCTCGGGCGCGAGCCGCTGGTCGAGAAAGGACACGAATGTCAGACGAAAGCTCGACACCATTGTCGCCACGCCAATATTCGCCGAAATCGCCAAGAGCAGCGCCATCAGGGCAAGGCTGAGACCGGGCAATTGCTGGCGCGTATCAGCCCAGAACCAGCGCAGAAGCGGGGTGCGCGCCGCCCGTTCGGCGGCTGCGAGGATCGGACGCACAAGCAGCGGCATAGCCAGGGCTGCGCCGATCAGGAAACACCCCAAAAGCGCGAAAGCCGACAGCAAACCGGTGCCGGTGATCGCAAGGATGAGGGCTGCCAGCAAAAGGGCAGCAGCACACAGGGCTTGGATGTTCTGGGCGCCTGCCGATGTCATCGCCCAGGCGCGGGGCCGTGCGCTTGCCAACAGTGGCATGCGCG
>JBCBOW010000546.1:0-1429 GCA_039821045.1 Pseudomonadota bacterium | reverse complement strand
CTATTGGGCCGCATGGCCGTTTGAAACGCTGGTGATGCCGCGCTTTAAGGCTGAGCGGATGACGGACCTTGGCGCCGATCAGCGCACGCATCTCGCCGCCATCATCAAGGCGCTCACCACGCGCTATGACAATCTCTTCGAGACGAGCTTTCCCTATTCAATGGGTTGGCATGGTGCCCCCTTTACCGGCAGCGCGATCGAGCATTGGCAGCTCCATGCGCATTTCTACCCCCCGCTCCTGCGCTCGGCGCGGGTGCGCAAGTTCATGGTCGGCTATGAGATGATGGCTGAACCCCAGCGCGATCTCACCCCGGAGCGAGCCGCGCAAATGCTGCGCGATGTGCCAGGCGATGTGACCTATCGTCAGCGAGCGGAAGTTTCCGCATGAACCGCCGCGAGCGCCTTATCGCCCGTGCGCGGCAAGGATATCGGCTCGCTTTCGGGAAGGACCCCGCGCGCTTCTTCGCTGCCCCTGGGCGTGTCAACCTGATCGGGGAGCACGTCGATTACAACGAAGGCTTCGTGCTGCCCTGTGCGATCAATCGTGACACGGTGGTCGCAATCGGCTCGGCGGGCGATCCTAGCGAGGGCGGCCTGCATCACATGGAAGCGGTCGCGATCGACATGGGCCAGGCGCGCGATCGGTTCGCGCTTTCCAATGATATCGCGGCAACTGACAACAGCTGGCAGAACATCATTCGCGGGGTGACCGCCGTTTTGCAAAGATACGGCTACACGCCCAAGCCAGCGCGCCTGGCGATTGCGGGCGATGTGCCGATTGGCGCTGGACTTTCCTCTTCAGCATCGATGGCGGTGGCGGTTGCGCTCGCCCTTTCAGAGTTTGCGCACCTCAATCTCTCGCCCACCCAGGTCGCGACCATCGCGCGCGAGGCGGAGAACGATTTTGTCGGTGTGCCCTGCGGGATCATGGACCAGATGGCGTCAGCGGCCAGTACAGCGGGATCAGCGCTGCTGCTGGATTGCAGATCGCTTGAGCACATGCCGATCCCTGTTTCAGAGGATCTCGCTGTCGTGATTATTGACAGTGGGGTGCGCCGCGAGCTTACGAACAGCGCCTTTGCCGAGCGGCGGCGGGAATGCGAGGCGGCGGCCCGGCACTATGGTGTCACATCGCTACGCGATCTCAGCGTCGAGGCGCTCGAAGAGGGCCGGGCGGGGCTTGATCCAGTGATCTTCTCACGCGCGCGGCATGTCGTGACGGAGATTGCGCGGGTTGAACCCACTGCTGTCGCGTTGGCGTATGGAGATACCGCTGCGCTTAGCGAGGTTATGCGCGCAAGCCATGTCTCCTTACGCGATGATTTTGCTGATCACATCCACAAGCCGATCAAGCTGGATTACGGAGACAGCAAAATCATCGCGTAAGGAGACATGGCTTGCGCGCATAACCTCGCTAAGCGCAGCGGTA
>JBCBOW010000545.1:0-1429 GCA_039821045.1 Pseudomonadota bacterium | reverse complement strand
TACCGGGATCGCCATGATAAGCACGCCCACCCACAAAGTAATCTCGCCAAAATAATTCGGGTGGCGCGACCATTTCCACAGGCCCACATTGATGAATTTGCCCTTGTTGTCAGGGTCATTCTTGAACGCACTCTTTTGAGCATCAGCAACTGTCTCGATTGTGATACCCGCCAGCCAGATCGCGAGGCCGATCCAGAAAAACACGCCGACCGGCACGCTGGTCTGCGCTGTGATGGCGGCGAAGGCAGCTGAAGCGGTGAGCACCACCCACAGGCCCTGCAACGTCCAGGCAACGAGGAACCGCGCCGGGTCTACCTTGATCTTCTCAAAGCGCGAATCCGCGCCGCCCATCGCATGAATACGGATGAAGAGGAACGTGCCCAGCCGGATGCACCAGAGGATCACCATCGCTGCCAGCACGATGCTGCGCGTATCAAGCGAACCTTTCGCGCTATAGGCCGCCCAGCAGGCGAACAAAGTAGCGCTCGTATAAGTGATCGCGCCGGTTGTGTCGTAATAGGTGTCCGCTTTGGCGATGGCTGACGGAATGAACACCAGCCAGTTGATCGCCATCGCCATAATGACGCACAACAAGAAAGCGGACGTGCCCCAAATCTCAACGCTTTGCGATCCAGCAAAGGTGCCAAAGGCGAATGCGATGGCCGCAACGATAAGAACGATGATGATGCTTTTCATAACAGTTCCGTTACGCTCTCGCGCTTTATGCGGATGCGTTTGTTTTGGTTTTGGCAACCACGCGCCGCAGCGCCTTAACATAGGTCTCAGGAGCCTGCGCCCCGGGGATCATGAATTTGCCATTGATGATCATCGCTGGCACGCCGGTGATGTTATAGTCCCATGCCTCGCGCTCTTCGGCGATTACGCGGGCTTCAAGCTCAGCTTCATCAAGCGCGGCCTTGGCTGCTACACGATGGATACCAACGCCGGCCGCGATATCGAGCAGCGCTGAGCGATCGTTGAGGGGCTGGCGATGATTGAAGTGCGCTTTGAAGAGCGCGAGCTTAAGCTCGGTCTGCACGCGCGGGCCTGCTTGCTCCAGCGCGAAAGTGAGCAGCTTGTGACAATCGCGGGTGTTCCACATGCGTTGGGGCGGCGGATCGCCCTCCCCTTCGTAAGAGAGGGATACCCCTGCGTCTTTCGCAATCTGTTTCATCTGCGAGCGCACCGCGGCACCTTCTTCAGCCGAGCGGCCATACTTGCGGCTCAAATGCTCTTCAAACCCTTCACCTTCGGGGAGCATGCCGGGGTTCAGCTCAAACGGGCGCCAGCGCACGTCAGCCTCGATCTCCCCTTCGAGCTCAGCGAGTGCCTTGGTTAATTGCCCATAACCAATCGCGCACCATGGACACACCACATCTGAATAGATGTCGATCGAGATGTGATCGGGGATTTGGCTCATGATGTTCTC
>JBCBOW010000544.1:0-1432 GCA_039821045.1 Pseudomonadota bacterium | reverse complement strand
ATTGTGGCAGATCGTGCCAACCGGCATCTGACCCAGCAGCATGGCGTTGCCGGGCTTGGTGTCGACCTTCTCGCCTGCGACCACAGTATCACCCACAGCCAGACGCTGCGGCGCGATAATGTAGGCAAGCTCGCCGTCTTCGTACTTGAGAAGCGCGATGAAAGCGGTGCGGTTGGGATCGTATTCCAGACGCTCAACCGTCGCGGGGACATCCCACTTGCGACGCTTGAAATCGATGAAACGATATTTCTGCTTGTGACCGCCAGCGATGCCGCGCGAGGTCACGTGGCCCTTGTTGTTACGGCCACCGGTCTTGCGCTTGCCTTCGGTGAGTGACTTCACCGGGCCGCCTTTGTGGAGGCCCGACTTGTCAACCAGGATCAGGCCGCGGCGCGCCGGGCTTGTCGGTTTGTAGTTCTTGAGTGCCATGGTTCTTCCTGCCCTCAGATACCGGTGGTGATGTCGATCATCTCGCCATCAGCGAGGGTCACAACAGCCTTTTTGAAATCCGAACGCTTGTAGGGCTTGCCCCGCCAGCGCTTCGTCTTGCCTTTGGTGACGATCGTGTTCACCGAAGCGACCTTCTTGTCGTAGATCGCTTCCACCGCTTCCTTGATCTGCGGCTTGGTCGCGTCACCCGCAACCTTGAACACCACCGCGTTGTTTTCCGAGGCCAGGGTCGACTTCTCGGTGATGTGCGGTGCGAGGATCACGTCATAGTGACGCGCGTCGATGCCATCTTTCTTAGCCATTATTCAGCCGCTCCCGCCGGGGCGAAACGCGCCTCGAGCTTTTCGACCGCGTCCTTGGTAAGGATCAGCGTGTCATGGTTGAGAATGTCATAGACGTTGGCGCCCGCAGCCGGGAGCACGTCGACGCCCTTGAGGTTGCGCGCGGCCTGAGCGAAGCCGGTGTCAACGCTTTCGCCATCGATCACGAGGACTTTGCCGTTAAGACCCGCCTTGTCGAAGTGACCTTTGAGCGCCTGCGTCTTCGCATCGGCAAGCTCGAGGTTTTCGACAACGACAAGACCATCTGCCGCTTTGCTTGAAAGCGCCATCTTCAGACCAAGCGCGCGAACCTTCTTGTTCAGCGACTGGTTGAAGTCACGCTTGCGCGCGCCGTGGGCCTTACCACCGCCGATAAAGATCGGGGCAGCACGGTCACCGTGGCGAGCGCCGCCTGAACCCTTCTGAGCGCCGAACTTTTTGCCGGTGCGTGCGACGTCTGAGCGCTCGCGCGTCGGGCGAGCGGTGCCGCGGCGGTTTTCAAGCTGCCAGGTCACAACCCGGTGCAGGATGTCCGCGCGCGGCTCTACGCCGAAAACGTCATCGTTAAGCTCGATGTCACCGGATGCGGCGCCGTCGATTTTCTGGACCTTCACCTTCATGTCTTAGTCTTCCTTCTTTTCTTCGGTCGCGCCCTCACTGAG
>JBCBOW010000543.1:0-1436 GCA_039821045.1 Pseudomonadota bacterium | reverse complement strand
GTCCCTGCCCCCCAACCCTTTGCGGCGCGAAAAGAATTTTGACATCCGTTCAGGGTTGGGGGGCAGGGACGAACTTGAGGCTGACCCCAAGGATATTCGCAGCCTTAAGGCAGCGGTGACGGGGCTCACCGCCTCGCTTTCGGCTTATGGTGCAGCGGTGCTGGGCGATTACGGTGCTCCCGGCAGCAAGGCTGGCACCAATTCGGAAATGCTGGAGCTGCTTTCCGCGCTCTACAATGGTGAGATGCGCCCCGTGCGCCGGCCAACGCCGGAGACCGATATCGGCCACATGCTCCCCTATCGCCGTGCGAGCTTCGGGCTGGATGCGATGGAGCTGCGCGGCTCGGGTGATCCTGATTTTGCCGCGATCCTGGGCCTTAAGGACTATCCCGAAGCGACCTCGCCCGGCCTGCTCGATGGCCTGCTGCGCTTGCCCTATGAGATGATCGTCACCGAGAGCTATGCTCCCAATGAGCGCACGACGGCGCGCGAGCGGATCGATCTGGCGCTGCGCCGGTCGCGCTCGGTTGACGAAGAGGCCGCCGCTGAGCGCGCTGATATGATGGCCGCGCGCGATGCGCTGGGCAATGGCGGCGTGGGCTTTGGCGATCACCACCTGACCGTGCTCGTGCGCGAAGCCTCGCTTGACAAGCTCGATGATGCGACCGCGGCGTGTTCAGCAGCGCTGGCGGATACCGGCGCGATTGCAGTGCGCGAAGACACCAATCTGGAGCCCGCGTTTTGGGCACAGTTCCCGGGCAATGAGGATTACATCGTGCGCCGCGCGCTGATCTCAAGCGCCAATATGGCAAGCTTTGGCAGCTTCCATGGCTTCGCTTTGGGTTCGGCCAGCGGCAATCACTGGGGCGATGCGGTCACCTTGCTCGAGACGACCTCGGCGACCCCGTTCTTCTTCAACTTCCACCATGGCGATCTGGGCAATTTCTCGGTCATCGGCCCCTCGGGTTCGGGTAAGACGGTGGTGATGAACTTCCTTGCTGCTCAAGCGCAAAAGTTCTCCCCGCGCACGATCCTGTTTGACAAAGACCGGGGCGCAGAGCTGTTTATTCGCGGCATTGGCGGTCGCTATGATCGCATTTGTCCCGGCGAGCCGACGGGCTTCAATCCCCTTTCGCTTCCTGACACCCCGGCAAACAAAGCGTTTTTGCGCGATTGGTTCGGCGTGCTGCTTGCTGCTGAGGGCCCTGAAGAGCTCGCCTGCATCAGCGCCGCGGTCGATGCGACCTATGAAAACGATCCGTCGCTACGGCGCTTGCGCCACTTCAAGGAACTGCTCGCAGGCACGCGGCGGCCCGAGCCGGGCGATCTGGCGGACCGTTTGGGCGCTTGGATCAGCAGCGCAGGGGGCGATGGCGGCGAGCATGCCTGGTTGTTCGACAATGAAACCGACCTGCTCGATCTCGATGCCCGCGTGC
>JBCBOW010000542.1:0-1483 GCA_039821045.1 Pseudomonadota bacterium | reverse complement strand
TTGCGGGCTCTGGGCGGGCGTAGCGATCACTTCATAGCTGACGCCCGCTTCCTCGCAGGTGATCTCGACAATCCGCGTGTAAGTCGAGATGACCGTACCGAAGATCCGGGCGGCGCTCATCATTTCATCTCGGGTTGCACCGCAAACGCTCCTTTGCTCAGCCGCGCCAACTCGCGCGCGACACTCGGAGCGATTGTCAGCCAAATCTCGCCGTGCGGGCCCAGCTTCAAGCGGCACATGGTGAACAGTCGCAAGCTCACAGTCTCAACCGTAACCGCATCAAAGGGCACAAAAATCGGTTTGGCAAAGGGCGCAAACACCTTCCAGATGCTCAAGCGAAAGCCTTCAGGACCCGCGCGGTAGGTCATACAGCCGCGGTATGATGGCCCCAGTGTTTCGCGACCGATATAAGCACCCTGAAAGTGGAGCGAGCCGGCAATGGGTGCGTCAGGTCGATCCGGGAAGAGCCGCTCAAGATCAGCCCATGCTGTGAGCTTGGTGATGGCATAGCCGACGATGAGCCAGAGGGTAGCGAAGAGCGCGACCATGAGCGGGGCGACAACCCATGCAATCGCCTCATCGCTCATGGCTACACCCGCATCGGCATCAGCACGTAAAGCGCGGGGCTTTCATCGTCTTCGCGAATGAGCGTCGGTGCGCCCGCATCAGCCAAGTGTAGCTCGACCACATCGGCATCGATCTGATGGAGGATGTCTTTCAAGTAGTTCGCATTGAAGCCGATCTCAAAGCCTTCGGATTTGTATTCGGCTTCGAGCTCTTCGGCCGCGTTGCCATTATCAGGCGATGTGACCGAGAGCGTCACCTTGTTGGCATCGAGACTCATTTTGACCGCGCGGGTCTTTTCCGTCGCGATGGTTGCAACGCGGTCGACGCCTTCGAAAAAGAGCTTGGGATCAACCTTGAGGAGCTTGTCATTCCCGGTCGGGATGACGCGGCTGTAATCGGGAAACGTCCCATCGATAAGCTTGCTGGTGAGCACCACGCCGCCTTCGCCCGAAAGCGTGAAGCGCACTTTGCTCGCTGAGAGATCGACAAGGACATTGCCGTCCATCGATTCTTCAAGCAGCTTGCGCAGCTCGTTCACGGCTTTGCGCGGGACGATCACATCGGGCATGCCAGCCGCGCCTTCTGGGCGAGGCAGCGTAAAGCGCGCCAGCCGGTGGCCATCCGTCGCAGCGGCTTTCAAGACAGGCTCGTCTTCATCGGTCACATGCAGGAAGATGCCGTTGAGATAATAGCGCGTCTCTTCGGTCGAAATCGCAAAGCGTGTGCGATCGATCAGCTCTGCCAGCATGCGCGCCGGGATCTCGAAGGAGGTGGGCAAATCGCCCTCGACAATCTCGGGAAAGTCATCGCGCGGCAGCGTGGGCAATTTGAAATTTGAGCGGCCCGCCTTGATTTCCAGCCGGTTTTCAGCCGCTATTAGATCAACCTGGCATCCCTCAGGCAGCTTTGCGATGAT
>JBCBOW010000541.1:0-1512 GCA_039821045.1 Pseudomonadota bacterium | reverse complement strand
CGAAGCGCTGGCCATGGCAAGGCTGAGGCCGATCAAGCGGGGATGAGAGCGGGGTGAGAACATATGCGGGGCTCCTTTAAACAAGCGATGAGTGCGAATGAGAGAGGTTGCAGCGCGACAAATAGCGAAGAGTATTTTAATACGATAATCGTATTATATTATACGAATTTCGTATTGCAAGGCCTTCGGTCACCGGCATGAGCGCCAGCGACGCCGAGCGGCTGCACACCTATATCAACGCGATGCTCAACGCCTTTCTGGTGGACGAGCAGGTCTTCCCTTCAGCGCAGGGTCGCATGCGCTACAATCCGCTCGATTTTCAAACGCTTCGCTATGTGGACGCGCATCCTGATTGCCGCGGCAATGAGGTTGCCAAAGCGCTTGGGGTGGCCGTCACCACACAGCAATCCGCGCTCGATCGTCTGATCCGCCAAGGCCTGATCGAACGCCGCGATCACCCTGAGGATGGCCGCGCCAAGGCCCACCGGCTCACAGGGCAAGGCGCATCGCTGCGCGCCGCGATCAAAGCGCAGGACATGGCCAATATGGAATTCCTGCTGGAAAGCCTCTCACCCGAAGAGCGCGAGGCGATGCTGATGATCCTGGGCAAGATTCACGCTCGGATCAGCGCGCAAGTGAAGCGATAGGCTGCGCTCGCCGACAGCGGGCAAAACGCCAATCCCAACAATTGGGAAAAATTGCCAAGCTTGCGCATAGCTGAACAAGGCGCAGGGCAAAGCTGCGTTCGCAAACCCCGGAATTCTGCCGTTCTTCGAGTTTGGCACGGTGCCTGCAGAGTATTTGGCATGAAGCGGGACGGTCCCGCTCCACGCTAAAACGAAATTCCAGGAGACCCAAAATGTTCATGACCAACACCGCCAACAACGTCCTCGCCGCTGCCATCTCGGTCAGCATCTCAGCCGCCCTGTTCGCTTATGCGATCATCCCTGCCAGCCCCGCCGTCTTCGCCTAATCCCGGCACTACCCTCTTAAGGAACCTCACCATGTTCGCCTCTTTCACCAGCCAAAACCTCGCCGCCGCCGTCATCTCGGTCAGCGTTTCCGCCGCCCTCTTCGCTTATGCGATCATCCCCGCCAGCCCCGCCGTCTTCGCTTAAACCCCACCCAAAGGAACCCTCTCATGTTCGCCACAAACAATATCCTCGCCGCCGCTTTCTCAGTCAGCATCTCAGCCGCTCTGTTTGCCTACGCCATCATCCCCGCCAGCCCGACTGTCTTTGCCTGATTGAAAGCCAACCCTCACCCGGTCGACCTGACTCTCCCTCAAAACCCCCTCCCCCCAAGCAAGACCCCCGCCTCGCCAGCGGGGGTTTTGTGCTTTTTGGCCGACGCGGAACGCCTCGCTTGGTCATGCATACCTAGACATCGGCTCAGCAAAAGGAGCTTCCCATAGCGCTTTACTGACTGATCAAACTTGTTATCCTTTGCCAATGGGATGAACTTGGGGCGGTTTACTTGGCCATGCGAAACTCAAAGCGCCGCTTGATTGAC
>JBCBOW010000540.1:0-1514 GCA_039821045.1 Pseudomonadota bacterium | reverse complement strand
GGGGTCGGGATCTGCTGGGATCAATGGTACCCTGAGGCGGCCCGCATCATGGCTCTGCAAGGCGCGGAAGTCTTGCTCTATCCCACAGCGATTGGCTCAGAGCCCTATGACGCTTCCTTGGACACAAGCCGCATGTGGCGGCGCGCCATGATCGGCCATGCGGTCTCCAATTGCATGCCGGTGGTCGCGGCGAACAGGATTGGCCAGGAGGGCCCAAGCGAGGCGGCGCAGACCTTTTATGGTCACTCCTTCATCAGCGACGAGTGGGGCGATCTTGTGCAAGATTTCGGCGCCAGCGATGAAGGCGTGCTCCTCGTAAAGCTCGACCTCGCGCGTGCCGCGACACACCGCGCGGGCATGGGTTTTTTCCGCGATCGCCGCCCACAGCTATACGGCCGGATCGCTGAAGACATTTGAGCGAGCTTTATCTCATTGCGCTTGGTTCAAATGTGCGAGTGCCCGGGCTCGGCCTGCCGCGTGTTGTGCTTGAAGCAGCCTTTGAAGCGCTCGATTCCGGGCCCGCCCGCCTGATTGCGTCCTCCTCTACGATCGAGACCGCGCCGATCGGCCCCTCGCTCCGGCGCTATGCAAACGCCGCTGCAGTGATTGAGACCCCCCTACGCCCGCCATCTTTGCTCGCGCATCTTAAGCGGATTGAGGACGCCTTTGGTCGCGGGAGGGCACAGCGCCGGGGCGCAAGATGGCGGGCGCGCTCCCTCGATCTGGATATCATCCTTTGGAGTGGGGGTGTCTGGCACAGCCCGGAGCTGGCGATACCTCATAGGCTTTTTCGGGAACGCGACTTTGTTGTCCGCCCCGCCAAGGAAATCGCTCCTCACTGGCGCGATGAGATATCAGCGCTCAGCCTTGCTCAGCTTGCCGCGAGGCTCAATCGAGCGAGAGCCGGCTAAAAGAAAAGGCGCCCCACCGACCACAGGTGGAGCGCCTTGCCACGCAAAGAACTGGAGCGTTGTGTTAGGCTGCGGCAATCGTGCTGCGGCGGCGACGGCCAAAGCCGAGCGCGCAAAGAGCCGCAGCGAGCAGCGCCAAGACGCCCGGTGCCGGGACATCGGTTGGCGGAACAACGTGGAATTTCTTGATCTTCCGGATGTAATCGCCCGAGACCACCGGATTGCCCCACCATGACCAAAGGTTGAGCTTTGTGTGGCTGCCCGCTTTCTTGGACTTGAGCATGAAGGGGTGCGTGCGATTGCCGTTGCGATTGGTCGGCGTGAAGGTCTTGCCGCCAATGTCGCGCGTGCCGGTGAGACTGGTGAGCGTAAACATGAAGTTCGGATTGGCGCCGCCGGTGAAGCTGCTGAAATCGCCCGTGAAGCTCGTGTCGATGTCACTGCCTTTCCAGCTGCCCGTGCCGTTGGCGGTGTCAATCGTGACGATGTCGCCATCAGTCATCGTGTATTCGAAAATGGTCGCCGAGGCCGGTGCCGCCACAACCATGGTCGAAGCCGTCAGCGCCAAGGCCGCCGTTTTCGTCCAATTAGCCATATTCATTC
>JBCBOW010000539.1:0-1517 GCA_039821045.1 Pseudomonadota bacterium | reverse complement strand
CGCGGTGACATTCTCGACGACCTGCAAATCCAGATCCGTCGCCATCACCTTCACGCTGCCATCGCCATGCGCATCGATCAAAACGTTGGAGAGGATCGGAATGGTGTTGCGCTTCTCCACCACGGATTGGACGTGAGAGAGACAACGCCGCAGCGTCGCACGTTCGATGGTTGCCTTCATCGCGAGTACCCTTGCCTTTATGTCGCGCGCGCTGCCTCAAGAGTGTGATCCCAGTTGCGGAATCGCCCCTTGGATGAGGCAGAACGAGTAAATGTTGGGAAAACCTTAGCGAAGCCGCGTTTGCTAGCAAGTTTGGTGTTTCCCGGGAGGTATGCGCGATTGGGGATAAGAAGCCGCGCAAGGGCCTGTTTCCACAGGTTTGCGCCTTTTCGCAGCGATGAGCGCTTATCCCAGCATCGCCATGCCGCCGTTCACATGAAGCGTCTCACCAGTGATGTAGCCCGCCTCACAGCTTGCCAGAAAGGCTGTGGCAGCGCCGATATCCATCCCCTCGCCCATCTTGCCCATGGGAATGCGGGCGTTGATCGTGTCCTGTTGCTTTTCATCCAGCGCGCTCGTCATCGCGGTGCGGATGAAGCCGGGGGCGATGCAATTGGCGGTGATCGCGCGACTGGCGACTTCCTGCGCGAAACTCTTGGTCAGGCCAGTGAGCCCGGCTTTGGCTGCCGCGTAGTTCATCTGGCCTGGATTGCCCGTCGCGCCGACAACGCTGGTGATGTTGATGATGCGGCCAAAGCGCGCTTTCATCATCGGCCTAGCGCTTGCGCGCATGAGGCGCATCGCGGCTTCCAGATTGATGCTGATGACCTGGCTCCATTCCTCATCTTTCATCCGCATCGCAAGATTGTCGCGCGTGATCCCGGCGTTGTTGACGAGGATGTCGATGCCGCCCAGCGTGTCGAGCGTTGCCGGGATCAGCTCTTCAACTTGCGTCGTGTCAGACAGATCGCAAGTGATCTCGACATGCTCGCCGCCATGCTCTTCGTGAAGCTGCTCACGGAATGCCCGCAGCTTCGCCCCGTTTGAGCCTGAAAGCGCCACGCGTGCGCCCTGGCTCGCCAGAGCCACTGCGATCGCTGAACCAATCCCGCCGGTTGCACCGGTAACCAGCGCGTTCATTCCTGCCAGTGAAAACATCAGGCGATCTCCTTTGCGAAAGCCTCAAGGCTCTCCATTGTGACGAGGCTGGTTGCGGACGCCTCTTTATCGATCCGGCCGATCATCGGGGTGAGCACTTTGCCCCCAAGCTCGATGAAATGCTCGATACCCTCCTCGCGCATGGTGAGCACACTCTCGCGCCATCGCACGCGGCCCGTGACTTGCTCGACTAGCAGCTCTCGCTCCTCTTGCGCGTCATTGACTTTGGCGGCGGTGACGTTGGCATAAAGCGGCAAAGAAGGAGATTTGGGCGGCGTATCTGCCAGCGCCTCTGCCATACGATCAGCCGCGGGCTGCATGAGCGAGCAATGGAACGGCGCTGAGACAGGCAACAGCAC
>JBCBOW010000538.1:0-1522 GCA_039821045.1 Pseudomonadota bacterium | reverse complement strand
GGTTCGCGCACAATGACTGTGGGCTTTTCCGGCGGACGACCTGACGCGACAAGCAATGATCCGATCCAAACGAAGAGAACGGCAAGGGCGATTACCGGATCAAGGTCGAGCAAAAGCAGCGCGGCGAAAGTCACCAACGCTAGAAGTATGCCCGCTAAAGGGATTGTGTGCCGCGTTCCCATGCTTGCTCGTGTTTACTGTGCTCAAGGCAAGCCGCAACCCCAGTCGTGCAAAGCTCGCGTCGCAAAAAACGCGCGCCGTCTGGGAAAGCTCACAAAGCAGAGAAGTGGTGACCCGTACGGGAATCGAACCCGTGTTTCAGCCGTGAAAGGGCCGCGTCCTAACCGCTAGACGAACGGGCCACGCTCGCTTGCGAGAGCGCGCATCTAGGGGTGTCGTAGTTGGGGGTCAAGTCTTGATCGGTGCAACATTTGTGAAATTTTTGCATCTGAGCGGTGCGCGCGCGCTTCAATCGGCGAAAGCGGCATCCTCAAGGTGTAGCTCTGCGGCAGGGCGCTGGCCCCAGTCGTCAATCTTCACCCTGCCAGCAAGGTGAAACCGCCTTCCCTGACGGCGATGCAGCAGGGTCTGCCCCATTTCGCTCTCGGCGGCGCGAAAAGCGATAGCTTTAAAGCTCGCGCCATCCTGACCTTTGGCAATCACGCGCAGATGATCTTTGCCAACGATATCAGCCTTAACGATGCTGACGGGCCCTACTGCTACGCGCGGCGCGGGCCATCCCACGCCATAGGGGCCAGCTGCATCCAGTGTGTTGGCAAGATCAGGAGTGAGCCCTCCGGCTGCCAGAGCAAGGTCCAGCCTCATCACTTGCGCAGCACGGGCTCGCTCGACGTCGCGCGACAGTCGCGTGTCGAGGAACTCGGTGAATGCGCTCAAATGTTCAGGCGCAAGCGTGAGCCCTGCGGCCATAGCATGTCCACCGCCCGCCACTAAGAGCCCAGCCTCGCGCGCGGCAATGATCGCAGCGCCAAGATCGACGCCACTGATTGAGCGACCAGAGCCCTTGCCTTGCGCCTCATCCATCGCAATCACGATTGCAGGCTTGCCGGTCTTCTCTTTGATCCGCCCTGCAACAATCCCGATGACACCCGGGTGCCACCCTGTGCCGCTCAAGACATGGACTGCATGATTGTGCTGGCTTGCTACTTGAGCTTCCGCAGCCTCCTGCACGTCGGCTTCAATCGCGCGGCGCTCTTCGTTGAGAACGCTTAGCTGTTCTGCGATCGCTCGCGCTTCTTCAGGATCGCGCGTTGTCAGCAATCGCACTCCCAGCGTCGATTCGCCGATCCGGCCGCCGGCATTGATCCTCGGGCCAAGGGCAAAGCCGAGATCGGATGCGATCGGGGATCGTTTCAGTCGGCTCGCGTCCATAAGCGCTGCCATTCCGATCCGTTCGCGCCGGGCGAGCACTTTCAAGCCTTGCGCAACGAAAGCTCTGTTGAGCCCATGAAGCGCGGCAACATCCGCAACCGTGCCAAGCGCTACTAGATCAAGCAGGCTC
>JBCBOW010000537.1:0-1523 GCA_039821045.1 Pseudomonadota bacterium | reverse complement strand
GCCATCGATCGGCTTTGCGATCGATCTGGGCGAAACCTCGTTCATCATCACCGCGGATCAGAATTTTCAGAGCGAGCGCTTTGTGACAGATCTCGCAGGCGCCAAACCCACGATCCTGTTCGCGCATCACGTGATCAATGGCGAGCAGGGCCAGCCGCGCGGACTGCACCGCACGCCGGAAGAGATCGGCGAATTGGCGGGCGCGCTGAAGCCGGAGCGTTTGGTGCTGACTCACAATATGGAGCGCTCCTTGAGCCGGATTGAAGCCGGGCTTGAAGCGATCGGTCTGAATTATTCGGGGCCGGTCAGCGTGGCGGATGATCTCGATTGCTACGCGCTCTAAGCGCTAAAGCCTGCGCACCAACCCCTTGCGAGCGCGCGCATTGCCCGCCATGTCGCGCAACATGAATGAAGCGCAAACCGGGGCAAACGCGCCCGCAAGTGAATTTGATGTGATCGTAATCGGCTCAGGCGCTGCCGGGCTGACTGCGGCGCTGGAGCTGGCTGAGACCAAGCGGGTGCTCGTGCTTGCCAAAGGCGCGCTCACCAGCGGCTCGACCGCTTGGGCGCAAGGCGGGATCGCGGCGGTGCTTGATGAAGGCGATACATTTGAAAACCATGTGCGCGACACGATGGTCGCGGGCGGCGGGCTCAACGATCGCGAGACGGTCGAATTTGTGATCGAGCGCGCGCCTGCCAGCATTGATCGGCTGTGCGAGCTGGGCGTGCCCTTTAATCGCGAGGCGCTGGACAAAGGCGGCGACCTGCACCTGACGCGCGAAGGCGGGCATTCGCACCGGCGGATCGTGCATGTTGATGACGCGACCGGCTGGGCGGTTCAATCAGCACTTCTCGCAGCGGCTGAAGCCAATTCCAACATCACCATGCTGAGCCACCGCACTTGCATTGATTTCATCACTGATCGCCACCGCGAGCAATTCTCCGCCGCGGGCCGTGTCTGGGGCGTTTATGCGCTCAATGAAGAGACCGGCCGGGTCGAGCGCCACATTGCCCGCGCCACCGTGCTCGCAGCGGGCGGAGCGGGCCGCGTCTACCAGTTCTCCACCGCACCGCGCGGCGCGACCGGCGATGGCATCGCGATGGCCTGGCGCGCGGGCGCGCGGGTTTCCAACATGGAGATGATGCAGTTTCACCCGACCTGTCTTTACAATCTCGAGGTCAAAAACTTTCTCATCACAGAGGCCGTTCGCGGCGAAGGCGGGCGGCTGTTCAACCCGCGCACCGGCAAGCGCTTCATGGAGTTTTACGACAAGGAGCGGATGGAGCTTGCCCCGCGCGATGTCGTTGCGCGCGCGATTGATGCCGAGATCAAGCGCTTCGGGCTCGATTATGTGCATCTCGATATCAGCCACGAAAGCCCCAATTTCGTCCAAAGCCATTTCCCCACGATCCACGAAAAGCTGAGCGGCCTCGGCATCGACATGACGAAGGAGCCGATCCCGGTCGTCCCCGCGCATACAGGTCCACCACCACGCCGCCGCAGGTGTAATGCTGCGCGGGGA
>JBCBOW010000536.1:0-1546 GCA_039821045.1 Pseudomonadota bacterium | reverse complement strand
GCCCAGCGCGCCGGAGTGGCACGGCTATTGGTCAAACCCCGGCGATGCCGGGCAGGGGATGCGCGTGCGGCTTGCGCTGCCGGCAGGCTGGGAAATGGGCGAGGCGCGCTATCCGGTGCCCGAGCGGCTCATCATCGGCAATCTGATGAACCACATTTATGAAGGCGAATATGCCGTGATCCTGCCCGTTCGCTTGCCTCAGGATGCTGAGGTCTCGGGGGTTGATGCGATCAATGGCCATATTGAATTTCTCGCCTGCACAGACCGGGTGTGCGTGCCGCAGGATGCTGTGCTTGAAGCGCGCGTGGGGCTGGGCGATTTTGCGAAATGGCGCGCGCAGACCGCTCCGATGCTGGATGCTGGCGGGTATTTTGAGCTGGCCGGTGAGACCCTGCGATTGGCGATCCCGCTGCCTGAAGCGGTGCAATTGCCAAACCCGCATGTCTACATCGCGAATGAGCAATTGGTTGATTATGTCGCCCCGCAGATATTCAAGCGCGATGGCGATACGCTGATTGCAGAGATCCCGCTTAATGCGTTTGGCGCGGATGAGCCGAGCGCGGTGAGCGGCATCCTGGCCTTTGGCGACGAGGCGGGCGTCGAGTTTGGCGCCAACCCGGGGGAGGTGCCCACTGGAGGCGATATCATTTCTGGGCCTGTACAGGTGGACACCCCGCCTTTGTGGACGCTGGCTTTGGGCGCGCTGGTGGGCGGGCTTATCCTCAACATCATGCCCTGCGTGTTCCCGATCCTCAGCCTTAAAGCGCTCTCGCTGGCGCGCGCGGGCGAAAGCGAAGCGGCTGCCCGGATTGAGGGCCTCGCATACACCGCCGGCGTGGTGCTCGCCTGTGTGGCGCTGGGCGCGATCATGCTCGCACTTCGCGCGGCGGGTGAGCAAGTGGGCTGGGCATTCCAGCTACAAGAGCCTTCGGTGGTTATCGTACTGCTGATCCTCGCCGCCGCCATCACCGCGAATTTCGCCGGCGTCTTTGAGCTGCCTAATATCGACACTGGCGGGGGCGCGCGCAGAGGGGCAGGCGGCGCGTTTGCGACCGGTCTGCTCGCAGCGGTGGCGGCAACGCCTTGCACCGGGCCTTTCATGGCCGCTGCATTGGGAGCAGCTTTGTTGTTGCCCGCGCCCTTAGCCTTGCTGTTGTTTGCGATGCTGGGCCTCGGGCTGGCACTCCCTTTCCTGGCGCTCGGCTTCATCCCCGCGCTGCGCCGCCGCTTGCCCAAGCCCGGCGCGTGGATGGAGACGTTCCGCCGGATCATGGCGATCCCGATGGGGCTCACCGCGCTCGCGCTTGTTTGGCTCACTGCGCAGCTTGGCGGTCGGCCGTTTGCTGGCATCGCTTTGCTGACAGTGTTTGGCGTTGTCTTGGCGCTTTGGGTGGTTGGCAGGTTGCAGCGCAGCGGCAAGATGGCCTGGCCCGCTTTCGGTCTTGTTTCAGCGCCATTTCTCGTCTTTGGCGCGGTCGCGATGCCGGCCAGCTACGCCTCGCAAAGTCGCGATGCGTCCGCTTCGATCCTTGCAGCGCAAACCTTC
>JBCBOW010000535.1:0-1565 GCA_039821045.1 Pseudomonadota bacterium | reverse complement strand
GCCTACAAGACGGGCAAAGGCGGTTTCCGCCTGCGCGCACGATGGGAGAAAGAGGACACCGGGCGGGGCACGTGGCAAATCGTGGTCACAGAAATTCCCTATCAGGTGCAAAAGGGCAAGCTGATCGAGCAAATCGCGCAGGCCATCTCTGACAAGAAGCTGCCGATCCTCGAAGATGTGCGCGATGAAAGCGATGAGGCAATCCGCATCGTGCTCGTCCCGCGGTCACGCAATGTCGATCCCGGTCTGCTCAAAGAGAGCATCTTCAAGCTGACCGACATGGAGACGCGCTTTTCGCTCAACATGAATGTGCTCGATGCGAGCCGCACGCCGATGGTGATGGGGCTCAAGGAGTTGCTTGAGAACTGGACGCGCGCCCAGATCGATATCCTGCAGCGCCGCACACGCTACAGGCTTGATCAGATCGCCAAGCGGCTGGAGCTGGTCGAAGGCTATATCATCGCCTTTCTCAATCTTGACCGAGTGATCGAGATCATTCGGACTGAAGATGAGCCCAAGCCTGTGATGATGGCCGAGTTTGGGCTGACGGACCGTCAGACCGAGGCGATCCTCAACATGCGCCTGCGATCCTTGCGCAAGCTGGAAGAGATGCAGCTGCGCCAGGAAAAGGACGATCTGCTGGCCGAACAGGATGATCTCACCAAGCTGCTCGAAAGCCCGGCGCGGCAAAAGACGCGGCTCAAGAAAGACCTGAAGACGCTGCGCAAGGATTATGCCGAGGACACCAAGCTTGGCGCGCGGCGCACGCTGATCGAAGAGGCCGCACCGGCGGTTGAATTCAGCATGGATGCGATGATCGAGAAGGAGCCGGTTACGGTGATCCTTTCGCAAAAGGGCTGGATTCGCGCAGCGAAGGGCCACGTCGATCTGGCGCAGGAGTTTAAATATAAAGAAGGCGACGCGCTCGCCGTCATCCTCCACGCGCAGACCACCGACAAGCTGCTGATCGCAGGCTCAGACGGGCGCTTTTTCACCTTGGGCTGTGATAAGCTGCCGGGCGCGCGCGGCTTTGGCGAACCGGTGCGCACGATGATCGATCTGGAAGCTGAGACGTCCATCGCCAAGATGGTCGTGCACAAAGAGGGCGGGCGACTGCTGCTTGCCTCCAGCATCGGCAAGGGCTTTGTCGCGCAGACGTCCGAGCTTCTGGCTGAAACCCGAAAGGGGCGCCAAGTGGTCAATCTTAAAGACGATGCGCGTTTGCAGGTGATCCGCGAGATCGCATCAGGGCACGATCACATCGCTGCAGTCGGGGACAATCGCAAGCTCATCGTCTTCAATCTCGAAGAAATGCCGATCATGGCGCGCGGGCAGGGGGTGCAACTGCAACGCTATAGGGATGGCGGGCTGGCGGATGCGACCACGTTCACGCTGGCGGATGGGCTTTCCTGGCGCATGGGGGGCTCTGGCGAGCGCACTCGGACTGAGACCGAGATCCATATGTGGAAGGTCGCGCGCGGCGCGGCGGGGCCGTTGAACATCGCCTCGTAGAGCGAAAGGGGCAGCACATCCCGAAAGTCGCGAAAGATCCGGCGGTCGTTTTC
>JBCBOW010000534.1:0-1569 GCA_039821045.1 Pseudomonadota bacterium | reverse complement strand
CTCGACCACTGCGCCTTGGGGCACAGCGACGGTGAAACCGGCGAGCTGCTGCGTGGTGAAGAGCGCAATCAGAGCGCCTGCTTGATCCACCGCGAAATGTTCGCGCTTCAGGGTGATCACACCGGTCTCGTTTTCGACGAGGTATTGATCCGCGCTCGCGTCCATCGCCAACACAGTGCCCACCGGCATGTTGTCAGCCGAGATAACTTTAGCGCCATCGACCAGCGCGCTCGCAAGCTTCTTGTCGGCTTCGGCCTTTTGCGCGGCCATCATGCTGTCAATCTGAGCCTTGGTCGCGTTAACCGAGAAGCCGATCTCGCGGCTCGCAATGAGGTTCGCGGGCAGCGGCGCTTTGTAAGTGCCGGTGTTGACCACGACGGTCGCGCCATCGTTGCTCTCAACGGTGCCGATCGGCTGATCATCATTGCCAAACACGGTGGCGCCGACATCTTGGGCTTGCGCGGCAAAGGGGGCGAGCGCGGTGGCGGCTGCGAGAACAGCGAGTTTTGCGAGCTTCATTGTCATATTTCTCCACTTTAAATTCGTCATGAGCGCTGAAATGCATTCAACGCTGCGCGGGAAAGGCAGGATTGGGTCTTGAACGCTTACGCCCGGCTAAGGGCGGCTCGTTTGAGAGCGAGCTGATCACCACCCGACCGGGGCCGGCAAAGCAATTTTCTTTATGCGCGGCGCGGCGCATTGGATAGAAATGTTCAAAACCCGTGAGAGGTTCCCGAGCGGCACATGGTGTACCGCAGCTTTGTGTTGCAATGCAACATGGTTACAGGGCCGTTGCAGTTCAGTGACCGATGGTGGGACACGTTTGGTCGTATGTGCGGCGCGTCTCAGCGTTCAAGCAGCGCTTGGGTCAAAAGTTCCTCGATCCGCTCCTCGCCCGGAAAACCCTCAGAAACCCAGCGCCGCTCGATCATCTGGAGTATGCGCGCAACCTCTGGCCCGGCCGCAACACCGCGCGCAACGATCACGCCGCCCTTAAGAGGAAAGCGCGGCGGCTCCCACCCGCGAACGGCATCAATCGGCGCACCGAGCAAGAGCAAGCGGTCCACCGCGAAGGCAACGCTGATGCGATAAGCGAGCGATTGGGGATGAGCGCAGTCCTCATCCTGTCGCTCAGCCGCTGATACAAGCCGTGCGCGCTGGTTCTTGGACAATCGCAAGCGCGCCGCGACACTCTCGGCGACTTCAGCCGATGGCGGCAAAAGCGCAGCCAAACGTCGCAGCGGCGCGGGCGGCTCGTCTTGCGCGGCCTCCTGCACAACCAGCGCGGCAAGCGCTTTGACATGTGCGGTGCAGGTTTCAGGCAAGATGACGCGCAGGACGCCGCGCTCAAACATGCGCGCGGCAGTGGGCGCGGGATCAGGCAGACTGAGCAGCTTGAGCAACTCGTCTGCAATCCGCTCGCGGCTCAGCCCCTTGAGCGTATCGGCCATTTCCGCACAGGCCGTTTCAGCCTCCTGGTCGAGCTCATCGCCAAAGCGCGCCTGAAAGCGATAGTAGCGCAGGATGCGCAAGTGATCTTTGGCGATGCTCGCCAGCGGATCGCCGAAG
>JBCBOW010000533.1:0-1574 GCA_039821045.1 Pseudomonadota bacterium | reverse complement strand
CAATGCCGATCTGGATCTGGTCAAAGGTTTCCGGCTTGGCCAGCTGGTTGGTGAATTTGGTCAGTTCGTTCATTTCTAAACCCCGAGTTCCTTCCGGCACGCATCAGCTCTAGCGAGCTCGGCGACATAAAATTCTTTGATCGCATCACCGCTTTCAAACTTATTACGCCTCGCCGCCTCGTAATAATGGTCCAAAGAACGATTAAAGTCGGACGTCATCCTATCTGCTGAAAAACCGAGCTTAACACCCTCATTGGCGAAAACCTTGGTGACGCTGCTATTGAAATCGGCATACTTAGCCTCGCCGCTTGGAGCCACTCTCTTACCATAACCCTTGGAGAAGAAATCGACCATCATAGAGTGGTGAACTAGGCACATGAGGGCCCTGTCGTATCCAGATCTAGAGGTTTGCGCTTCCAATGGATTCGTAGAAAGCAATGGCACCAAAGCCAAAGCAAGTAGCGCTTTGCTATTCTTCTTCATTCCGCTGCCTCCAGCATATCGCCGTCCTCATCGTCACCTTCTGACAGCGACTTGAGTTCGACGTTCATGCCCAGCGAGCGCATTTCCTTCACGAGCACGTTGAAGCTTTCCGGAATACCCGCTTCGAAGGTGTCGTCGCCTTTGACGATCGCTTCGTAGACCTTGGTGCGGCCAACCACGTCGTCCGACTTGACGGTGAGCATTTCCTGCAAGGTGTAGGCCGCGCCATACGCCTGCAGAGCCCAGACCTCCATCTCACCGAAGCGCTGACCACCAAACTGCGCCTTACCGCCCAGCGGCTGCTGAGTGACAAGCGAGTACGGCCCGATCGAGCGAGCGTGGATCTTGTCGTCCACGAGGTGGTGCAGTTTCAGCATGTAGATAATGCCCACTGTCACGCGGCGGTCAAACGCATCGCCCGTGCGCCCGTCAAATAGGATCGACTGGCCCGAGGAATGGACGTTTGCCTTCAGGAGCATGTCGGTCACATCGCCTTCGCGCGCGCCGTCGAACACCGGCGTACCCATCGGGACGCCTGCGGTAAGGTTGCCGGCCAGCTCAACGATTTGCTCGGTCGAGCGGCTGTCCAGATCCTCGTGATATTGCTCGCCATAGATGTCCTTCATCCGCTCGCGAACGGCTTCGGGCGGCTGCGCATTGGCATAATCCTCGACCGCGTTGGGGTTGGCGCGGCGCCATTCCTCAAGCGCTTCTTTGATCTGAAGGCCCACACCGCGCGCGGCAAAGCCGAGGTGCGTTTCAAAGATCTGGCCGACGTTCATGCGCGATGGCACGCCGAGCGGATTAAGCACGAGGTCAACCGCGGTCCCGTCTTCAAGGAACGGCATGTCCTCGACCGGCAGGATGCGGCTGATCACACCCTTGTTTCCGTGGCGGCCCGCCATCTTGTCGCCCGGCTGCAGCTTGCGCTTCACCGCGACGAAAACCTTGACCATCTTGAGCACGCCCGGCGCAAGTTCATCACCGCGTTCGAGCTTTTCCTTGCGGTCTTCGAACTTGGCGTCGATCCCGGCGACAGCTTCATCATACTGCGCTTTGATCGCTTCAAGCTGTGCCTGACGCCCATCATC
>JBCBOW010000532.1:0-1579 GCA_039821045.1 Pseudomonadota bacterium | reverse complement strand
CACCATTATATAACACGATCGCAACAAAATTGCGAGTCAGTTGTGTTGCAATCCAAATCGGAGTGTAACGCCCGTTTCAAATCGGGCGCCTCAAAAACTGAAGGCTCAGTCGCCTTCGCCTGGCTCAGGGCTGAAGTACTGCTCAAACTTGCCCTTCTTACCCTTGAAATCATCCGCATCAGCCGGCGGCTCTTTCTGGCTGGTTATATTGGGCCACTCAGCGGAAAACTTCGTATTCAACTCGAGCCATTTCTCGAGGCCGTCTTCGGTATCAGGCAGGATCGCTTCAGCCGGGCATTCAGGCTCACAAACCCCGCAATCGATGCACTCGCTGGGATTGATCACCAGCATGTTTTCGCCTTCGTAAAAGCAATCGACCGGGCACACTTCAACACAGTCAGTGTATTTGCATTTTATGCAGTCATCAGTGACGACATAGGTCATTTGAGTTTGCTTCCGTTCAAAGTGTCAGCGCGGCCTGACAGTAAGCCGATGGCGCGCTGCTATTGCAAGTTCATGAGGATGGTCAAGCTATTGCCGAGCGAGCTCTCGATAAAACGTCTTGGCATGGATCGGAGACACTCGGCGCTCAGGTAGCGACACAACCTCGACAACGCGCACTTCGTTCCCGACCATTACAGTGAGGACATCACCGATACTCACATTCTCGCTCACACGCTGCACATGTTTTCTATTGCGACGCAAAGCACGGCGCTCGATCATCTCGCGGGCGATTGAGCGGGTTCGAGCGAATCGCAAATAGACGAGCAGGCGGTCAACCCGCATGCTATCCGAAACGTTGCTCGTCATTTGCCCAATAGGTCTGCAAGTGCATCAAACGCGCCGCCACTGCGCGCTGGGCCTGTGTCTGGCTTGGCATGGGATTTAGGCGGGCGCTTACCTCTGGGCTTGCCTTTGTTGACCTGTTTCAGATTGTCAGGATCAGATTTAACCTTCGAGCGCCGACCCTTTGCGCGCTCCTTGTTTTCCGAGCGCCGACGCGCAGGCTTTTCATCTATGCGCCGCGGCCGCCAGGTCCACAAATCGGGTGCAAGAGGCCCATGCGCTCCTTCCGCAAGCGCGCGCGCGCGATGCAAACGAAACCCGGCACTGCCCAGAAGACGCTGCGCATTCTCACCTTCTAAGCCAATCGAAATCGCAAGCGCCAGATCAATCCGGAACCGCGCATTGCGCTCGCGTGGGGCTTTAGATTTGCGCAGCCGATCTGGCTTGATTGGTTTCTTGTCCGTCTGCTCGACCGGTGTAACGCTTTCAGCGGGGTCTGAACCGCTTTGCTCTGCGGGCTCCGGAGCCTTCTCTTCCGGCTTAGCCTTGGATTCGCTCTGGGCTGGCTCACTTGCGCTTGCCTTCGGCTTCGCCGCTTGCATTCGCGCCTCAAAGGCGCCGCGCAGGATCTTCTCCGCCAAGTCCACGCGAATGAGTTGCTCGCCGGCGGGGCGATACCCTGCCGGCACCCGATCGCCCTTGGCAAGGACAGGCAACATGGAAGGTTCAAGCCGACGCGTGTCCAGGCCAAGCGCATGCAACAGCTGGCGCGGCCCTGGCTTAAGAAGCGGGC
>JBCBOW010000531.1:0-1590 GCA_039821045.1 Pseudomonadota bacterium | reverse complement strand
TGTTTCTTGTCGCCGCTTTGATGAAGCGCCGGTTGAAGCTGACAGGCCCGGAGCATCGGCTCGCCATGCTGGTTGGCATCTTCCAGTTCAGCGGCAATTTCCTCTTTGTCTATCATGCCGAGCTGTATGTGACCTCCGGCATCGTTGCGATGATGTTTGGCTTGCTGATGGTGCCCAACGCGATCCTCGCGCGGCTTTTTCTGGGTGAGCGCGCGCATGCGGGCTTTGTATTCGGCAGCGCGATTGCGATCGTGGGCGTCTCCTTTCTTCTGGTGCACGAATGGCAGGCAAACCCCGATGCTGGCGTTGTGGGCGGCAATGTTGCGCTGGGCATTGTGCTCGCGATGTTGGGCATTCTGGCGGCGTCCTTTGCCAATGTGGTGCAAGCCAATCAGACCGGGCGCGGGGTGCCGATGGTAAGCCTGCTTGCCTGGGCGATGCTTTATGGGACAGTGTTTGATCTGGGCTTTGCCGCGCTCACTGCTGGCCCGCCTCCGCTGCCCATGCGCGCTGAATATTGGGGCGGTATCGTTTATCTGGCGCTGATCGGTTCGGTGATCACTTTCCCGCTGCACTATAATCTGGTGCGCGAAATCGGCGCGGGGCGCACGGCGTATAATTCCATCCTGACCATATCTGTCGCGATGATGCTTTCGACGCTGTTTGAGGATTACCGCTGGACTTGGCTGACCGCGAGCGGGATGGGGCTGGCGGTTTTGGGCATGGTGCTCGCGTTAAAGTCAAAGCAGCGCTGAGAGCCCTTCGACATAGGTTGGGTATTGCAGCCGCCACCCAAGCACGCGCTTGGCCTTGCCATTCGCAACGCGGCGGTTCTCGGCGTAAAAGCCGCGCGCCATCTCGGAGAGGTTTGCCTCTTCGAGCGTCTCGAGCGGCGGCGGCTCAAGGCCAAGCAGCGTGCAGGCATACTCGGTGACGGCATTGCCGCTGGCAGGAAGGTCATCGCCGAGATTATAGGCTCCCGGCGGAGCATCTCCGGTAAGCGCTGCGACCACCCCGCTTGCAATATCGTCCACATGCACTCGGCTGAAGACCTGACGTGGACCGTCTTTGGGCAGATCAATCCGACGCGCGCGGCCCTCGCGCACCCGGTCAAGCGCGCTGCGCCCCGGCCCATAAATCCCCGGTAGTCGAAAGCTGCGCGCGCCCAGCTCCAGCCATGCCTTGTCCGCCTCCGCGCGCGCGTTGCGCCGCCCTGCGCCCGTTTCTGCAACGGTCGGCGTGCTCTCATCGACCCATGCGCCGCCCGCATCGCCATAGACGCCGGTTGAGGAGAGGTAGTAGAGCGCGCGGCTGCGCAAGGCCTCTTTGTAGACTTCGAGCACCGGGTCTTGCCCTGATGCCCGATCCGGCGGGACTGAGGAGAGGATGTGGCTGGCGCTTGCCACGGCGTCGTTCACCGCCGCGCTGTCGCCGAAATCGAGATCGCCCGCGCTGCCGGTGGCGCTGACGCTCCAGCCGAGCGCTTGCCCCCGGTCTGCGATGCGTTTCGCCGTATAGCCAAGGCCAAAGATCAACAAATGCGCCATGGCGGCGTCTGTGGCGCTGGACGGCGCGCAAAATCAATCTAAA
>JBCBOW010000530.1:0-1586 GCA_039821045.1 Pseudomonadota bacterium | reverse complement strand
AGGCGAGGCGGGTCATGTGGTCGCTAGTCGAAGTTCTTCGGTCACGTCGACAGTTCCACTTTGGGTCCAGACTGCATCTCTGAGGAAGTACCGCCAACTGTTAGTACGATCGCCATACTTCGCGTCACGAAGGAAATTTTCATAAGAAATAATCGCAGCCTTTAAGACTTTGAAGTCGACTTCGAAGAGAACGCCTGCGAGATAATCGAAGCAGTCGCTGTCAAGTTCACGAAGTGCACTGAGCTGTCGAGAAGTGTTTCTTTCGGTCAATCTGCGAGATTTGATCTGATATCGCGCACCAGATGTAGCATCCAAAGCATCGTATGATTTGACGGAGT
The DNA here is from genome assembly GCA_039821045.1 of Pseudomonadota bacterium. Classification (GTDB taxonomy): domain Bacteria; phylum Pseudomonadota; class Alphaproteobacteria; order Sphingomonadales; family Sphingomonadaceae; genus Erythrobacter. Next base: position 1,248 of record JBCBOW010000530.1, on the reverse strand, counting down.
TAGCGGCCTGCTTCCATCCGAATGCACGACAAAAAAGATACTCGGCATAGTCACCCGCAGGATTATTCTCACTGCGAGTGATCTCGCGCGAGCGTAGCTCCTCAGCGATCCTAGCATGCATTTGCAGCAGTTGTGAGGGTGTCATCTCTCGGAGTTTCACATCTCCACCCCAAGCTTCTCCGCCACAGTGAAGATGTCCTTATCCCCGCGTCCGCACAGGTTCATCAGCACGATCTGGTCCTGATCCATCTCCCGCGCGCGTTCGACCACAGCGTGCAGCGCGTGTGAGGGCTCAAGCGCGGGGATGATGCCTTCGGTGCGGCAGAGCAGTTGGAAGCCCTCCAAAGCCTGATCATCAGTCACAGCTGTGTATTCGACCCGGCCGCTTTCTTTGAGCCAGGCGTGTTCGGGGCCGATGCCGGGGTAATCGAGCCCGGCGCTGATCGAGTGGCCTTCGGTGATCTGGCCGTCCTCGTCTTGCAATAGGTAGGTCTTGTTGCCGTGAAGCACCCCCGGCGCACCGCCCAAGAGGCTGGCGGCGTGTTCATCGCCATCAAGGCCGTGGCCGCCCGCTTCAACGCCGAGCATCGCGACATCGGTATCATCGAGGAAGGGATGGAACAGGCCCAAAGCGTTCGATCCGCCGCCAATGCAGGCGACCAAGAGGTCGGGCAGCTTGCCCGTACGCGCCAGCATTTGTGCGCGCGCTTCCGAACCAATCACGCTTTGGAAGTTGCGCACCATTTCGGGGTAGGGGTGCGGGCCTGCCGCGGTGCCGATGATGTAGAACGTATCGTGCACATTCGCGACCCAATCGCGCAGGCCTTCGTTCATCGCGTCCTTGAGGGTCGCGCCGCCGCTGGTGACGGGGACGACTTCGGCGCCCAAGAGCTTCATGCGAAAGACGTTGGGCGATTGGCGCGCGACATCCTCGGCGCCCATATAGATCACGCAGGGCAGGCCAAAGCGCGCGCACACCGTCGCAGTCGCTACGCCGTGCTGGCCAGCTCCGGTCTCCGCGATAATGCGGGTCTTGCCCATGCGCCGGGCAAGCAGGATCTGGCCGATGCAATTGTTGATCTTGTGCGCGCCGGTGTGGTTGAGCTCGTCGCGCTTGAACCAGACTTGCGCGCCTTTGCCGTCTGCCGCGCCTTCGCGAACATGCTCGGTCAGCCGTTCAGCGTAATAGAGTGGGGAGGGGCGGCCCACATAGTGCTCGAGCAGATCGTCGAACTCAGCCTGAAACGC
>JBCBOW010000529.1:0-1591 GCA_039821045.1 Pseudomonadota bacterium | reverse complement strand
ATCGGGAGGATCAGCGGAAAGACCTCGCGGCTGCGATTGTCGATAAGCGCTGCGCGAATGCCGAAGGCGGCCTCGTCAATCGAATCGGGATCGACCGTGATATCGGCCTCGGTGTAGCGCACGCCAAAGCTGACCAGTTGCGATGCGGCTTCTGAGAGAAAACGCGCCTCTTCATTGTCAAAATTGACAATCGCACAGCCCGCTTCCTTGACGAAATTGCCAAACAGCACCCGCAGCTCTTCGATGCTCTTGTGATCGAGGCTGACGTTGAGCAGCACGCCGATCGTCGGCTTGTACAAAGCGATCGAACCATCGCTTTCGTCGACTTCGCTCAAAAACACATGCGGCCGACCAATCCGCGCGCTGGCAAACGGATTGGCTGCGCTCGCGAAATTCTTCATCACCGCGCCGTTCATCACGGTTGGATCGAAGCCGCCTTCGGACAGGATCCAGGCGATCATCCCGGTGACCGTCGATTTGCCCGATGTACCCCCAACCGCGATCGAATAGCCCGCCGCGTTGAACAACGCGCTCAAAAGCTCAGCGCGGCTCATTCGCTCACAGCCCAGTTCGCGCGCTTTGGCGACTTCGGGAACGGAGTCTTCTACCGCAGCCGAAGCAATCAGGATCTGTTCGGGTGAGGTGACCCCGCTGCCATCCTGCGCAAACAGCGTGAAATCGTTATCGGCGAGCCAGGCAAACTTTTCGGGCGTGCGCCCTTGATCATAGCTGCGATCAGAGCCTGCGACATCATGGCCAAGCCCGCGCACGATCTGTGCAAGCGGTAACATGCCCGATCCGCCGATCCCGCAAAAGAAGAATGGCCGACCCTCAAGATCGGGCCCACCAGCCCCGTCAATCATACGAATCATGGTTATTGGCTTGCGTGAGGGCTGACAAGCGACTTAGGCATCGAGCCCATGACAAAGATTGCGATCTGTGCACCAGCCTCGCCGATCACGCGCGAAGCCGCCGCGGCCGTGGAGGAGTTGGTTGCTGCTGAGTTTCCCATGCACACGGTGCATTTTCATGAGCAATGCTTCATGCGCGCAGGCCATTTTGCCGGCGAGGATCTGACCCGTCTGACCGCGTTTCTCGAATGCGCCAATGATTCGGGCTATGATGCGGTGTGGTTTGCGCGCGGGGGTTATGGCTCAAACCGGATTGCTGAAGCCGCGATCATCCGTTTGAACGAGGCGGCGCGGGCGAAGACCTATGTCGGCTTTTCAGACTGCGGATACATCATGGCTGCGCTTTATCGTGGCGGGATCGGCCAATGCGCGCATGGGTCAATGCCGATCAACGCCAAATCAGACAGCGGGAAGGAAGCGGTGCGCCGGGTGCTGCGCTGGTTTGCGGGCGATAACTCAGGGCTCGAGCCGAGCCTCGATGGCAAGAAGCCCGTCGCCGCGTTCAATCTTATTACCCTTGCGATGCTGGCGCCGACACCGCTGATGCCTGATCTCACCGATCATGTGCTGATGCTGGAAGAAGTGAGCGAGCATCTTTATTCCGTCGATCGGATATTCTTCTCGCTTTACGGCAGCATGCCTCGGCTTGCCGGGCTGCGTTTGGGCGAGGTGACCGAGAT
>JBCBOW010000528.1:0-1596 GCA_039821045.1 Pseudomonadota bacterium | reverse complement strand
CCGTCGATGATTTAACCAGCCGGGGCACATTCTACACCGATGGCTTAAACTTGGCCGCCGCGTTTGGGCCCGTGCGCGGCTTGAAGGGCCGCGTTACCTTCAGCGATCTGCTCAACTTGACCACTGAGCCGGATCAGGTCTTCGATATCGGCTCTATCAATCCAGGCATTGAGGTGCTGGCCGGACGGATCGTCTTTTCCATGCGCGAGGGCACACAGATCGATGTCAAGGACGGGCGCTGGCCGTTCATGGGCGGCGAGCTCATCATGCGCCCGGTGCGCTTGCGCTATGGCACGGATGATGAGCAACGCTACACTTTCGAAATGATAGCGCTGGATGCAGCAAAGTTTGTCACGCAAATGGAACTGAACAACCTAGGCGCGACAGGGACATTCGATGGGACGGTCCCGATCGTTTTTGATGCAATGGGAAATGGCCGCATTGAGCACGGTCTGCTGATCTCGCGCGTGCCTGGCGGGAATGTCTCTTACATTGGTGATCTGCTGTATGAGGATATGGGCGCAATCAGCAATTACGCATTTCAATCGCTTCGCAGTCTCGATTACCGCCAGATGAGCGTTGAGCTTGACGGGGATCTGGCGGGCGAAATCGTGACCAAGTTCCAGTTTGACGGCGTGCGCCAGGGGGAGGGGGCCTCGCAGAACTTCGTGACCCGCGAATTGGCGCAATTGCCGATCCGCTTCCGGGTCAATGTGCGTTCGGAAAACTTCTATGAACTTGCAACAATGGTGCGCACGTTCTGGGACACAAGCGCGCTGCCTGATCCCATCGATCAAGGGTTGCTTGAGGCGCGAGATGGGCGATTCGTTCGACCGCCGAGCATCGGGGCGCCGCAAAAGACGCCTCCCGATGAGCCGCGCACTGCGCCTGACCAGAGCGCGCTTCGTCCGGATGATGAACTTCCTGTTCAAGCGCCCGAAAGCGAGGATCATCTATGAAGGATGCGAAATTGACCGCGGACATGCGCCCTGCCACACCGCTGAGAAACAGCGGAAGAGATTGGGGGAGCGCAATGGCCGCGGGGCAAAGTCGATTGAAGGTGTTGTGTTCCTCGGCGCTGATCATCTTGATGAGCGGCTGTATCAGCGTTGCTGCGCCTGATGAGCCGATCGTGATCGAGCTCAACATCAACATCAGACAGGAAGTGATCTACAGACTAGCAGAGGACGCGGCCAACACGATCGAAGAGAACGCGGATATTTTTTGAGCGGTTTTCGCGATGGCTACGCGAGGGGAGTGAAGATGATGACGAGCGCGAAGCACATATTCGCGATTGCTGTACTAACCGGCGCGATTCTGGCGACCGCTCCGGCGCAAGCCCAACGCGATCCGGCCTATGCCGCAGCGCGCGCTGACGGCAGCGTGGGCGAGCGGGTTGATGGCTATCTCGGAATTGTAGGCGCTGCCACGCCCGAGCTTCAGCGTATTGTGGATGATATCAACATAAAGCGGCGCGCGGTTTATGCGCGCAAAGCGCAAGAGAACAACGCAACGCTTGAGCAATATGCGCTCACCTCAGGGTGCCAAGCAATCGCCCGCACGGTGGTAGGGGAAAAATATCAAGCCCCCTCAGGT
>JBCBOW010000527.1:0-1598 GCA_039821045.1 Pseudomonadota bacterium | reverse complement strand
GACCATTTCATCGCGGGCATAAATGCGATCAAGATCGGTGATGCCGGCTTTGGCCGCGCGGCCCGCTTCATCGTCGTTGCGGAACAAAAGCCGACCCCAGATTTGCCCGCCGAGGCATTTGAGGGCGCCTGCGGCCAACACGCCTTCGGGCGCGCCGCCGGATCCCATATACATGTCGATGCCCGTGGTCTCCGCATCAGAGCAATGGATGACGCCTGCGACGTCGCCGTCACCGATGAGGTAGACAGAGGCCCCGATGCCGCGCAGCTCTGAAATCGTGTCTTGGTGGCGGGGGCGCTCGAGCACGCAAACCGTGATATCGGAGGGCGCAACGCCTTTGGCCTTGGCCAGCGCGTCGACGCGTTCCGTGGGGGTCATGTCGAGGGAGACCACGTCGACCGGGTATCCCGGGCCGATCGCGAGCTTGTCCATGTAGACGTCCGGCGCATGCAGCATCGTACCGCGCGGGGCCATGGAAATGACCGTCAATGCATTGGGCATGGCCTTAGCGGTGATGGTGGTGCCTTCGAGCGGATCAAGCGCGATATCGACGCCGGGGCCGTTGCCTGTGCCGACTTCCTCGCCGATATAGAGCATCGGCGCTTCGTCGCGCTCGCCTTCGCCGATGACAACGACGCCCGCGATGTCGAGCTTGCTCAGCTCTTCGCGCATGGCGTTTACGGCCGCCTGGTCGGCGGCTTTTTCGTCGCCGCGTCCAATCAGGGGGCGGCAGGCCAGCGCGGCTTGTTCGGCCACGCGGGCCAGGCCAAGCGACAGCATTGTATCGTCAAATTCGGCGGACATTGGACTTCCTTTTTGGTTATCTGGCTGGCAGTGTTAGCTTTGGGCTGGCCCGGCGGCAAGAGCTTGGGGCGCTCGTCGCTCCCTTTCGGGCGCGCCTCGCTTAGACGGTTTCAATCCTGAGGGCGACTGGCGCATCTTTGACCACATCCAGCCGGTCCATGCCTGTGATGGCGGCGTCGAGGGCATCGCGGGTGGTTTTATGGGTCACGATCAGGATCGGCGCGGCACCCGCATCGTGGCGGTACTGGCGCATGCGATCAATGGAGACGCCGGCATCTCCCAGAATGCTGGCCAGTTTGGCAAGCGCGCCGGGTTTGTCTTCAAGCGATAGGCGCAGATAGTAAGGTGCCGGTGTGGCCGTTTTGGCGGGCGTTGTCTCCGAAAGTGAGCCTGCTGGTACGCCAAATGTGCTTACCCGGAAGCCGCGCGCGATATCCATCACATCGCCCATGACGGCGCTCGCGGTTGGCCCTTCGCCTGCGCCGGGGCCGCGCAGCACCACTTGTTCCACTTCATCGCCTTCCAGCACGACCATGTTGGTGCCACCCTCAAGCTGTCCCAAGGGGCTTGTGGCGGGCACGAGGCACGGGGACATGCGCTGTTCAAGACCGCGGCCTGACATTTGCGCCACACCCAAGAGCTTGATGCGATAGCCCATATCGGCGGCCTGGGTGATATCATCGATGGTGATGCGTTCGATGCCTTCAAGCTCAACGGCGGCAAAATCGACCTGCGTACCGAAGGCCACCGAGGCCAGGAGCGCGAGTTTATGACCGGCATCGATGCCGCCCACG
>JBCBOW010000526.1:0-1606 GCA_039821045.1 Pseudomonadota bacterium | reverse complement strand
CGCAGCAGCGGGATCGCGTCTTCTTCCAACGCCATATCGGCTTTGAGGATTTCCTCGACCGTTTCGCCCACGCGCAGATTATGGATCGCCTGGAAGTTCGGCAGGCCATTGAGGAACAGAACGCGGGCCGCCAGCTTGTCGGCGTGCTCCATCTCTTCGATCGATTCCTTGCGCTCATACTCGGCAAGCTTGGTCACGCCCCAATCGTCGAGCACGCGGTAATGCAGCCAGTACTGATTGATCGCGGTCAGCTCGTTGGTGAGCGCCCTGTTCAAAAATTCGATAACTTTCGGATCGCCCTTCATGGCGTCGTGCTCCTGTACATTAATTCCAATGCGCGAGTGAATGACCAGCGCCGTGCGGCCATCATATGCGTATCAAGAACCACTCGACAAGAGAGGAGTTCCGAATTTTTTCAATAAAAACAGATGCTTGCGATCCGCTCGCAATAGCGTGAGACGACCTTATACTGCGACGTTCTCGCAAGAGGCGGCGCTGCGTTCCTGATCGATAATTTCGCCAGCTTTCCCAAGGCATTGCCCGCAATTGGGGCGTTTGCCGAGCGAAGCGTAGGTCGCCTCTGCGTCCCCTCCATGACCAAGAGCGGCCTGACGAAGGTCGGTTTCTCGGATTGCGTTGCAGATGCAAATATACATGGAGCGCCGAATCTTTCCTGCGAAGCGTTTGCAGAAAGCAATTTATGCGACCAATTCGCAATTGCAAGCTTTATTCGAAAACTCTCCACGCTAATCGTTCAACGTCGCTGCGGATTTGCGACCAATCGTCGAGCGTGACCTAACCTCACCGCCGGAGCGGAAAGGCCTTGCGGTAGGTCAGGCACCGCCAGAGCCATTCCAGCGGGCCATAGCGAAAACGAGCCAGCCACGGCTTTGACCACGCCAGCATCAGCACCCATGTGAGAACCGTCACGAGATACAGCAAAGGCCGGTTCAACTGACCAAACAGGCCCAAACCCCACCCCTGAAACACGATCATCATCACCACCGAAGTGCCCAGATAGTTCGTGAAGGCCGCACGACCCGCCGCCGAAACGCGATCCGCCAACCAGCCGGTGGCGCCTTTCGAATACTCGACCAACAGCGCGGCCAGGCCCAGCACCATCATCAGTCGCGGCACCATACTCCACCCGATAAAGGCTGCGTTGACAGCAACGAAGGAAAAGCCGCCCGATTTGACGAACAGGCCAATAGCCAGCGAAAGACCGCCACCCACGATCACGCCTGCCCATCCCCACAGCTTCATTTTCGACGGCGCAAAATCTCCGCTGAAAAAGCCCTGACGATACAGGCCCATCCCGATCAACATGAGCGAGAAGGTTTCGAAAAACAGGAAAAGTGGGTTCACAAAGGGTAAGAACCACTGTTGCTTGAAGCGTTCGGCGATCAACGCCGTATAATCGCCCGATTTCATATGGACGATGAACTTCGCGTCGTTGGCTCGCTGGGTTTCGCCGCTTTGAACGATCTCGGTGCGCGCTTCGGCCACCCATGGTTGATCCGCGAATACGCCCGTATCCACGATCAGATACTGCATCAAAAACAAACCACCCCAGGCGATGCAACCGAGGGTATAGATGAACAGTCCG
>JBCBOW010000525.1:0-1608 GCA_039821045.1 Pseudomonadota bacterium | reverse complement strand
TTCCTTAAGTGAATTGCGGATCGATGCGAAGCCGTTTAGCAAAGCGGGAGCGGCGCGCGCGCCAAAGAAACATCCAAATCGGTTGGGCTGGGGCGCGTGCAGAGGAAAGCTTTCCTAAGCGAGCCGCGTCTTTCTCTCTTTCATATCTCCAGCGTGGAATTCAGCCGGGCACCTCGCTCGGCGCAATGGAGATGATGATATGTCGGAGATCAAGTCCCTCACCCGCGCCCAGGCGCAAGAGAAGCTTGCCAAGGTGCAAGGCGATATGAAGACCGTGCGCGATCAAGCCAAAGGCGATGATGGCAAATACGACTTCAACAAGGTCACGCACTTTGGCGATGAGGTGAAGGGCTCTGCGGCGGTTGCCGAGAAGTTCCAGCAGCTGAACGCTGAGGCAACCGAAATCTCTGAGCATGTCGAAACGCTAATCGAGGCGGAAAAGTCGGCGGAAGGTCTCGATGCGCAGATGAAGGGGCGCCGCCGTTTTACGCTCCCCGCTCAGGAAGGCCCGAACGGCCCGCCCGCCAATGAGCAGCAATTCAAATCGCTGGGCGAGCGCGTCACACAATCTGAGCACTTCAAGGGCTGGCACGATGGCGGGCGCAGCGGATCGACGATGAACCGCTTCGAAGATGCAACGCCCAGCGATTTCCTCGCGGGTTCGGCGGGCTTCGATACGATCGGCAGGAAAGCGCTGATGGCGACGACTTCGGGCTACGCGCCGGAAAGCATCCGCCTGCCCGGCTTTGTCGAAGACCCAGCGCGCCCGATCCAGTTGCTCGACATTCTGCCCACCGGCCAAACCAGCCAGGAAGCGATCAAGTTCATGCGCGAGACGACGCGCACGCACGCATCGGCTGAGCGTGCGGAGGGCGCGGGCTTTGCTGAAAGCACCTTCGCCTTCACCGAAGAGAGCACGCCGGTTCAAAAGATCACGGACAGCGTGCCGGTGACGGACGAGCAGCTGGAAGATGTCCCGATGATTGAGGGCTACATCAACAATCGGCTTTCCTTTGGCGTTCGCCGCCGTCTCGATCGTCAGTGCCTGCTTGGCGATGGCACCGCGCCCAATCTGCGCGGTATTCTTAACACCACCGGCATCCAAACGCGGGCGCGCGGCGCGGACAGCGAAATGGACGCCATTTACAAGATGATGACTTCGATCCGGCTTGGCGGCCGGGTCGATGCAACGCACATCGTGATGCACTCGAATGACTGGCAGGAAGCGCGCCTGGAGCGCACCACCGATGGCCTTTACATCCTGGGCAACCCGATGGACGCGGGCACGCGCCGCCTTTGGGGTCTCCCGGTCGTGATCAATGATGCGCTGACGGAAGGCACCGCGCTTGTCGGCTCGTTCATGCCGTCAAACATCACGCTGTTCGAGCGGCGCGGCATCGACATTCAAGTCGGCTATGTCGGCGATCAGTTTGGTCAGGGCCGCCGCACGATCCGCGCTGACATGCGCGCCGCGCTCGCGATGTTCCTGCCCGCTGGTTTCGGCACCGTCACCGGGCTCAACGCCTAATCCGATCCCCGCCGCTCAGCGCCCCAAGAGCTGAGCGGTGCCTTGCCGGGATCGAGGCCAGTGCGACCCGATCTCGATCC
>JBCBOW010000524.1:0-1616 GCA_039821045.1 Pseudomonadota bacterium | reverse complement strand
CCCCTGATAAAGCTGAGCTTGATCGCAGGATGGAGCAATGCGTCGGGTATCTTGCGGGCACCGATCAAGGCGGTGGTCCGATCCAGTATCTTTATCCCGAGGGTTCAGCCCCCGTTGCGATTGCGCGAACCTGCGAAGTCGAAGATGCGGAGATGCTGCTGATCGGCCCGGCGCGCTACAACACGCTTGGCGATTTCTTCATGGGCACCGCGGTCGATTATGTCCTGCGCAACACCACAAAGCCGGTGCTCGTCGTCAAGAGGCGCGTTCGCCAGCCTTATGACACGATCGTAGCGGGCACTGATTTTTCGGCAGGTTCGGCGCACGCAATCCTCGAGGCTGCCCGTATGTTTCCTGAGGCTAAAATCCATGTTTGCCACGCTTGGCATGTGCCTTTCGAGGGCTTCAACCGCGATGGCCACGTCGCAACTCAAGTGGAGGGCGGCGATGCGGAATTGATGGGCGATTTCATGAATATGCTCGCTGAAAAAGAGCCGCGACTGACTGATGCGACCACCAGCATGGTGCGCGGCGGTGCGTTTCAGGCGGTTAAAGAAGCGCTTGAGGCGCACCCCAACGCGCTCGTCGTCGTCGGCAGCCACGGCGCCACCGGTTTTCGCCAGGCAACGCTCGGTAGCAACACGAGCGATATGCTGCGCTTCCTCGATGGCGACATGCTGGTCGTGAACACGAAAGGGGCGGGCTGATACAGTGTAACGCGCGAGGAATGTGAACCGAATTCGCTGGTGAAGCGTAGTTAAGCAGAAGCCTGGCGTACGCAGGCACAAATCGGCGAAGAGGAGACAGCGCATGGCACACAATCAAGACCGCAATCGGACAATCCCCTTGCTTCCTGTCGCGGCGATCGCGGCAAGCCTGCTAGCGCTCACCCCGGTGCATTTCGCTTCGGCTGCGGGCAGCGGCGGCGGCGGTGGCGGCGGCGCACCCAGCGCAAGCGCGCCGCAATACGATCCGGCCAAGGAATACCGCGAAGGCATTGCCGCGCTTAATGCAGAGGATTACAGCGTCGCCATCAAGCATTTCCGCCGGGTGACGAAAGCGGCCAAGCGCAATCCGGAAGGCCACTATATGCTGGGCCTCTCTTATCTTCGCAAAGGCGATGCCAAGAAGGCGCGCAAACCGCTCGAAAAGGCCATCAAGTACAACCCTGAAATGATCGCGGCGCACCGAGATCTTGCCATCGCCTATGTTGAACTGGATCAAACCGAGGATGCGCGCGGGGTTCTGACAGCGTTAAGCGAACGCCGCGAGGCGTGCGGCGATACATGCGCTGCGAAGGCTGAACTGGATCAAGCGGTGCAAGCGGTCGAAGCAGCACTGAGCGGCGAAGCGCAAGCGCGCCTAGGCCCGGACCTTCGCCGCTTGGCTGACGCCGCGTATGCAGATCGGCTCTATTATGAGGCCGTGGGCGCGATCAATCAGGGCCGCTTCGATCAGGCTTTGCATAGGCTTGATGAGGCGGCGCTCGCGTTTGGCCCGCATCCCGATATCCTGACATACCAAGGTTTTGCGAACCGCAAGCTGGCGCGCTTTGGTACGGCCCATTCCTATTATACCAGCGCGCTCACGATCGCCCCTGATCATTACGGGGCGCT
>JBCBOW010000523.1:0-1620 GCA_039821045.1 Pseudomonadota bacterium | reverse complement strand
CTTCAATCGTGACAGCGGCGATGCGCTCAAGCCGCAGATCAGCGGCATCAGGATTGCCGGTCGAAACCAACGCTTCGCCCAGTTCAAAAGCACGCCCGCGCACGGTTTGCCGCTGCGCAAGCGCGCTGGAGAAAATCTCGTTCTTGGCCTCGGTCAGCTCCGCCATCGAAACCGGCTCTTTGCGCACGCGGGCGATCTCGGCCTCAAGCGTGGCGCGCGCTTCGGTTTCGGATGCAGCCGGATTCAACACGGCATAGCTTGCAATGTAGCCGCCATCCTTGGTCAGCGATTCAAAATGCGCCGCATTCACCGCTTTTCCGCTGCGAACCAGAGCATCATTAAACCGGCTATTTTCCCCGCCAGACAGAACCGTTGAGAGGACTTCAATTGCGGCCGCATCGGGATGAGTGATCGGCGGCGCTTTCCAGATTGACCCGATGACTGGCAAGGGCACGTTGGGAGCCATCGCTGTGATAGCGCGCGGCGCTGTGCGTTTGGGTTCTTCGAACGCGATTTCCAGGCTGATCGGATTTGCGCGCGGGGGAATATCAGCGAAATACTGATCGACGAGCTCTTGCAGCCGCGCGACTTCGAAATTCCCGGCAACGATCAGCGTGGCAGTATCCGGCCCGTAGAAAGCCTGATGGAAAGCGCGCGCATCGTCCAATGTCGCCATATCGAGATCTTCGATCGATCCGATGCCGGGGCGGCGCATGGGCAGCACGTCAAATGCGTTTTCCGGGATAACGAAGCGCTGAAAGCGGCCATAGGGCGGCGCGAGCACGCGCTGGCGCAGCTCTTCTTTGACGACCGAGCGCTCCTTTTCGAACACTTCGGCATCAACCACCGGGAACGCCATGCGCTCACGATGCGTCCATAGCATCGTCTCCAGATACTCAGCGGGCACCGTCTCATAGTAATTGGTGCGATCAATCCAATTGGACGCGTTGCGCTGGCCGCCGACATCTTCGGTCAAGCGATTGACCATGTTCAGCGGCATGTTGACCGTCTTGCGGCTGAGGATGTGCTCAAACAGATGGCTGAAGCCTGCGCGCCCCTCGGGATCATGCTTTGAGCCAACGCTGTACCAGAGCGATGTCGTAACATTCGCGGTCGAATTGTCTGGCAGCGCGATCACGGTCAGGCCATTTTCAAGTTTCCATCGCGTGTATTCAATCTTGGGTGCGGAGAGGATCGGCGCGGAAGTCTCAGCTGTGTCCATACTTGTGTTCGCCCAAACTGCCGTCGGCGCGCCGAATGCAAGCGCTGCGACGCCTGCAAGCAAGCTAACTCTGATCATCAAATGTGGCCTCGGAACTCAAAACGGGGGTATGCGATTGTTAAAGCCTTTTGCGTGCCAACGCTCAAGGGCCCAAAAAGGTTACGCGGTCTGATCTTGCCGCCGCATCACCGCGCATCCGCGCTCAGCCTTTGCAATTGCTCGATGGCCGTCTCGCGCCGCTCCCAGGGCACAAACAGGTGATCATGGTGCAGCCCGGCGATGACATTGCACGCGATCCCCGCATCAGCCAGGGCGACAGAGACGGCAGCGGTCAGGCCAACAGCCTCAAGGTCAGAATGCACTTCGAGGCTGTTGGCCTGACCGCTGCCGTCTCTGTC
>JBCBOW010000522.1:0-1630 GCA_039821045.1 Pseudomonadota bacterium | reverse complement strand
CTGGGCCTTCAAGCAAAACGGCTATCGCTCACAAAACTGACGCATAACCGGGCCGATTTTGCTATATATGCAACTCCACGGGCCAACGGGAGAGGGCGTATGTATGTGCAAGGATTTGTGCTGGGCGTAAAAGGCGATCGGCAGCAGGACTATCTCAAGATAGCTCGGACGATGGGCGAAATGTTCATCGAGTTCGGTGCGCTCGAGGCCACAGAGAATTGGGAAGAAGACGTTCCAGACGGCGAAGTCACTGATTTTCGCAAGGCAGTTGCAGCTGAACCGGGCGAAAAGATCGTGTTCTCCTGGATCGTCTGGCCCGACAAGAAAACGTGCGATGAAGGAATCAAGAAGATGGAAGGGGACGAGCGAATGAGCTCCATGGAGTTCCCGGACATCATGGATGGCAAGCGGATGATCATGGGCAGCTTTGACCAGATCTATCGCATTGCCAAAGATGGCTAACGCGATGGCCGAGTTCACTTTCTACACCGTACCCATGAGCCGCGGAGGGATCTCGCGCTGGGCGCTGCATGAAGCTGTGGCCGATTACGAGGACGTCGTGATGGCATGGGCGACACGGCCGGAAAGCTTCGCTAAATTGAACCCGATGAAAAAGGTGCCGACGCTCGTCCATCATCACGGCGATCACGACCATGTCACCACCGAGGCAGCAGCCATCAATCACTACCTCGCCGAGGTACATCCCGACAAAGGCTTGCTACCCGATAACCACGAAAAAGCCCCCTATTTTCGCTGGTTGTTCTTTGCTGCTGGTCCGATCGAGCAGGCCGTGACAGCCAAGGCGCTGGGATGGGAAGTTCCGGACGAGAAACAGGGGATGGCCGGTTTCGGTTCGATCGATCTTACAATCTCTGCCATCGATGGCTGGCTCAGCGGCAATGACTTTGCCGCAGGCCACCGCTTTACCATGGCCGACACCTATGTCGGCAGCCAGCTTGATTGGGGACTGAGGTTTGGGACGATCCCAGAGACCCCAGCGATCAAGGCATATGTCGAGCGCTGCACCCAGCGGCCCGCCTATCAGGAAGCGGCCACGATCGAAGCAAAGCTGATCGAAGAGGCAGCCCATGGCGCATGATGCAGCGATCTTTCTGATGTTCGAAAGCGGCGCCCATGCAGCCGCCGAGTTCTACACATCAACCTTCCCCAACAGCGCGATCACCAACGTGATGCGCCCCGAGGCTGACGTGCCGGGAACGCCCGCTGGCGCGGTCCAATTGGTAGAGATGCAGCTATGCGGGATGCCCGCCGTGCTGCTCAATTCTGGCCAACCGATCCCGCCCAACCAAACCTTCTCCATCCAAGTCTACACCGCAGACCAAGCTGAAACCGACCGGCTCTGGAATGCAGTCACCCACAACGGCGGCGCTGCGATCATGTGCGGATGGTGCACAGATAAATGGGGCTTTCATTGGCAAATCACACCGCAAGCGCTGATGGAGGCGATGGCCGATCCCGATCCGGCGGCCGCAGCGCGCGTACAGCAAGCGATGCTGAGCATGACCAATATCGATATCGCCGCGATCGAAGCGGCCCGCGCTGGCGCTTAGCGCGGCTTGTCAGACGATCGCTGCGCTCTTGCGGAGCAATTGATACGCTTCGACCACTT
>JBCBOW010000521.1:0-1630 GCA_039821045.1 Pseudomonadota bacterium | reverse complement strand
CGCGCGCGTACATTCGAGCGCCGTCAACAAGCAAGCGAGCGGGACCGCCAAGGCAGAGTAGAGCGACAAGGGGTGCCGCCTGGCTCCATCGCTCGCCAAAGACGATAGGAACGTAGAGCAGGGCAGCTGCAGCTTGCGCGCAGTAAACAAGCCCCAGCGGCAAGCCAAGACCGCTGACTGCAGCCTTGAAGGCCTTCAGCTTATCCGATGCGTTGCAAAGGTTCGGGTACACAGCATTTGAAAAGGCGCGGTTCAATGCTGTGGAGACACCAAGTCCAGCATTAAAGGCAAAGTAGTAGAGCCCGAGTGCTTCAATGCCGAGGAAGAGCGACACGACGAGCTTATCCAGTTGGTCGCGGGCTGTGGTGAGCAACTCGGCACCTAGTACCGGTAGCGAAAACCTGAAGATGACACCCGATCGCGCAAATCCGGCTTCGGGGCGGCGTTTCCATGGCCGTGTGTGTCTGACGCCAAACAACCAGATAGGCGTTGTCAGAATCTTTGGCAGGATTATCGCCCAAGCACCAAAGCCCAAAAGCGCAAGAAGAGCAGTCAATGTGTGGTCGGCTACAGCCTGTGCGGATGTCACAGCGGCTAGGTGCTTCATCCGCTGTTCGCGCTGTAGGTTATAGGCGTGTAGCAGGCCGAACGGCATGATGAAAAACACGAGCGCCAGCGCGGCGACCATCGCTCCGCTATCTTGGCCTGGCAGGACAAACTCAAGGCAGAGGCCCGCAAGAATCTGGACCGCAGCCAGGCCCATGCAGATTCGCCACATCATCTTGTGAGCGGTGTTAGCAACCTTGTCGAATTGATCGCGATCCGCCCGGATCACGGCTGCACCAATGCCGTTCTCGGTGAACACCCTGATAATCTCAAAGACAGTGATCGCCATTGCTGCCACCCCGAAAGCGACGGCATCGAGTTGACGCGCAAGAATGACAGCAGCAGCAATTCGGCCAAGACGGCTGACCATTTCTGCGCCTGTCAGCCAGCCGATGTTCTGTGTCAGCTTGTCGCCCGATGCGCGGGCGGCAAGGCTTTGAGCCTGGAAAAGCCATTCTTGCTTCACAACACGTCTCCTTCAGATCCGTGCCGCTACATCTTCAAGAATAGCCCCACTTTATAGCGATGATCGATCGCTGATCTTGAGCATTGTAAACATTATAAAAATTATCTTCGGTGCGTACTTTTCGGCCGCTGCGGACTGCGGCCTTCAATGCAATTCGCAATGGAAATCTCTTGCGTTCTGCGGCAGCCATTAACGTCTCTGAGGCAATGCAACAGAGTTTGCGTCTGAAAACATTGAATAAAATCTCGCGCGATCGGTGCGGAACGTCTCCTGCGAACAAAACGGCAAACCGTTCATCACAGGAGAGCACCGATGCAGAACGCACTCATTCATCGTCTTCCCGGTCCCGAGCAGAGGCTCAGCCGGCCGAAAATTGGTCCAGAACGCTCGCTTAAAGCCTCCCGCCTTCTTGGGTTTGACGTTGCGAATGCCAAACTCGCGGAAACCGTCTACTGGATCGCGGATCGTGCGCAGTCTCGCACGCCCACTCAGATCGCTTTTCTGAATGCGCATTGCGCAAACATCGCGCGCAAGGACTGGCGCTACCGAGACACGCTG
>JBCBOW010000520.1:0-1632 GCA_039821045.1 Pseudomonadota bacterium | reverse complement strand
CGCTGAGACGCTCCATGCCCCTTCGATCAGCGGTGTGAGTTCAGCGGGCGCCTGTGTGCAAGCGGCCAGCGCGATAAAGGGTGCCATTCCAAGCCCGAGCGCAACTCTCATCATGTCTTTCAAAACCCCTATTCGTGATCCGTTCAAAACCGTCCTCTTCAGCCTTCAAAGACCCGCTTAAAAACCACAGGCTCTGCACCAATGTTAAACGTAAAGTGATCTGGATCAGTTCCATCGCCAAAGGTCACTTGGAAGAAAGGCAACTGGATCCCGGCATTGATCCGCTCGGATGAAGCCAAGCCGAAGTCTTGTCCCCCCTTATGTTTCAGGATGAGCGGACCAAGCGGGGGGCGCAAGGTCAATTCGCCATCTTCAAAGCGCACTTCGATAACGCCATAGCCTTGCGCAGCGTATAGCCCGGCCAGCTTGCCAGGTTGCGTTGCAAGAGGGGCATCGGGATTGAGTTTGAGCGCGCGCTCTTCATCGGGCAGCAGCGCTGGCGCCTCGCCAACAACCAGCGGATAATCCTGCACCGGGACAGGCGGCAAGCCTGCAAAACGGCGAAGCATGGTGTCAGTTACCAGATTGGGCAGGATTGAGTCTTGCTGATTAGTCATCGCAACCACGCCAAACCGGGCCGCAGGTACAAACAGAACATGTGTGCTAAAGCCGTTCTCATTGCCGCCGTGATGCGTGACATAGTGACCGTGGACTGATTTGACGTTCCACGCAAAACCATAGCCAAACATGTAAGTGTCCGGGTCCGAGCTTGCGGGCGGCGCGCCGTTGTCGATCGCCTGCATGCTGATCGCCCGCGTCACATAGTCAGCGGCGAGCACCTGACGCTCGCCCGCTTTGCCGCCATTCATCCAAAGATCGATCCAGCGCGCCATGTCGGGGGCAGTTGAATAAATCTGCTCGCCAAGCAGATACTCAACAGAGGTCGCATCAGGCTTGCCTTGCGACATCACATAGCCCTTCGCGGCATGAGGCGAAGCCAGAAAGTCTGCCGTCAACGAAAGCGTATCGTTCATCCCAGCCGGTTCGAGCAACAGCTCTTTCATCATCGCGCCCTTTGAAGACTGGCTTTGCGCAGCGGCAATCGCATCGAGCATCATGAAATTGAGATTGTTGTAGTTCCAGCAGCGCCCCGGAATGCATGAGCGCTCAAAAACAGACAGGCGCTTCATCAGTTCAGAGCGCGTCTGCAGGGGAAAGAACGCCATTGTCCCATCAACAAAAGGCATGCCCGATGTGTGCGAGAGGAGGTGGCGAACTTGCATGTCAGCGCCGCCCATCACCTCCATCTGCGGCAAGTCTTTGAGATATTGCGTCGGGTGAGCATCGAGCGACACCGAGCCCTGCTCTTCGAGCAGGCCGATCAGGCCGCTTGTGAAAGACTTGACGACAGAGCCGATGCCAAACTGAGTCTTGGCTGAAACGCGCTCCTGCGTCTCAAGATCGCTCTGGCCGTGATAGACCGTCTTCACAATCTCGCCATCAAGGATCACGGCAACGGCAACCCCCGGGGCCTGATAGCGATCAGCAAGCGCGGCGATGTCTTGTTCTGTGCCCGCGAAAGCCTTCGATGCCTCAGGCTGCGCCGCCGCGGGCGATATAAGAGCGATAGAG
>JBCBOW010000519.1:0-1640 GCA_039821045.1 Pseudomonadota bacterium | reverse complement strand
AGAGATCGGGCGAACGGACTTTTTCGGCGCGCTCGCCGTGTTCACCAAGCCGATCCATCAGCCCATCGACCTCGTCGCTGCGCTCTTCAAGCTCGGCCTTGCCCTCTTCAGTCACAGCAAAGGGCTTTTTGGCGCCATCGGCTTCGGCCTCTTCGATCTTGCCTTCATCCGCTAGCAGTTGCAGCGTCGGATAGACAGCGCCCGGGCTCGGCGCATATTGGCCACCGGTCATGTCTTCGATCGCTTTGATGAGCTCATAGCCATGGCGCGGCTCCTTCGCGATCAGCGCCAACAGCGCCAAGCGCAATTCGCCCGAGCCAAACATACGACCGCGACGACGCCGTCCGCCGCCGCCCGAGCCGCGTGCACCGCCGCTCGACCAGTCGCCAGACCAATCGCCCCAATCAGAGCCCCATTTGCCGGCCATAGCCATCTTCGCCATGAGCGGGGCAAATTCGTCCCACGGTGAATCCTTGTCGAGCTTATACTTGCGATATCTCATCCAAGTCATGCGTTTATCCTCTCTAACTGTCTTTGAACATGCTTTCGATAGCACAAAGATATATCGCACGAAACGGTGTACAAGAGGCGAATGGCATTTTCCGATGACACGCCTATCACAGCCGATGAATGACTGACCTGTTCGCAAATGATGCGCCCGCACAAGCGCGCACCGATGAGCCCCGCGCTGATGCGCCGCTCGCGGATCGCTTGCGCCCGGGCACGCTCGGCGAAGTGATCGGGCAAGAGCATCTCACCGGTGCTGAAGGCGCGATTGGCCGTATGGTGAACGCGGGGCGGCTTTCGAGCATGATCTTGTGGGGACCGCCGGGCACGGGCAAGACCAGCATTGCGCGCCTGCTGGCAAGCGCGGTGGGCATGCGGTTTACCTCGATCAGCGCGGTCTTTTCGGGCGTTGCGGATCTCAAGAAGGCTTTTGGCGAGGCGGACAAGATGGCTCAGGCGGGGCAGCGAACGCTGCTGTTTGTGGACGAGATTCACCGCTTTAACCGCGCGCAGCAGGATGGCTTTCTCCCCTATGTCGAGCGCGGGACGATCACGCTGGTGGGCGCTACTACGGAGAACCCGAGCTTTGCGCTTAACGCCGCGCTGCTCAGCCGCGCGCAGGTGCTGATCCTCGAGCGGCTGAGCCACGAGGCCTTGGAAGCGCTGCTGGCGCGCGCGGAAGAGCTCGAAGGGCCCTTGCCGCTCACTGACGAAGCGCGCGCGGCGCTGATCGCGTCTGCGGATGGGGATGGACGCTTCCTGCTTGGCCAGGCCGAAACCTTGTACAACGCGAAGCTCTCAGAGCCGCTTGATCCGGCGGCATTGGGCGCCTTTCTCCAGCGCCGCGTCGCCGTCTATGACAAAGATCGCGATGGGCATTACAATCTCATCAGCGCGCTGCATAAGAGCTTGCGCGGGAGCGATCCGCAGGCTTCGCTTTACTACCTCGCGCGCATGCTGACCGCGGGCGAAGAGCCGCTCTATGTGCTGCGCCGCCTCGTCCGGTTTGCGAGCGAGGATATTGGCTTGGCTGACCCGGCCGCGCTCACCCAGTGTCTGGCGGCCAAGGACGCTTATGAGTTTCTCGGCAGCCCCGAAGGCGAACTCGCCATCGTCCAAGCCTGCCTCTACCT
>JBCBOW010000518.1:0-1648 GCA_039821045.1 Pseudomonadota bacterium | reverse complement strand
AATTCTTGGTGATCGCCATATCGTGCGGCAGGCGTGGGCCGGGCAGCGGGATCGGCGTGTAATGCACCAGCGCGCCGGAGCGATCGACGACCCCGTAATGCATGTAAGGTGCGTGCTTTGAATAGTTGAAGAACATCAGCTCCCCGGTCGCGTCATCGACCTTGGGGTGCGCGGAGATGCCATCGAGCGGGCCCCAGGAGGCTTTGCCGAGATTTTCGAGCGTCACCGGGTCCATCTGCCACGCCTCGCCGCATTGATAGAGCGTGGCGAGCGCGGTGCCAGCGTGGACGATGATGTCGGTGGAGCCGGTGTCTTTAAGGCCGCCATGCGCGCCAAAGCCGGGGCGCTTTGAGGTGCCGTGGGGGTCCATCAAGCCGCCCCACAGAGCGCTGCCCGCGATCTGCTCAGCTTCAAAGCAATGTGTGCGCACGAAGCGATTGCGATAGCTGGCCTTGCCGCCCGAAATGCTGACCTGATGGATCATCGCATCGCCATCAAACGGGTGATGACGGCCCAGCGGCTGGTGCACCGGGTTTTCCGTATTGCGCAGATAAATGCCATCAATATCAGCGGGTATTTCGCCTTCGATCACTTCAAGCTCATCGACATCCACTTCCTCATGCACCGGCGTCCAAGCGCCCGAGAGATAGGGGTGGTTCGATGGCTGAAGGCTGGTCTTGACCGGCGGCTGACGCGTGATCTGCATGGCTATGGTTCCTCTCATCCTCCCACGCAGAATAGCGCGGCACCGCGCCAAGGCAATCGCGGATGATTGCGCGGCGAAAGAGCCGCTCAAATTTGATCCTGATCAATGACCAAGAGCGTCTGGCCCGCCAAACCACATCTATTGAAAGGGAGGGAACGACGATGAAATCCATTCTCCTACATATCGATGGCGACAATTGCCTGCCCGCGCGCTTGCAGGTCGCGCTCGACATTGCCCGGGCCACCAAAGGACATATCACGTGCCTTCAACCGGTGAGTTACGAGATTTTTGCGCCCGGCGATTTCTACGGCTCGGCGCTCGCCGCGGCGATCCCTCGCATCCGCGAGGCGGCTGAAAAACTGCGGGCGCAGATTGAGGAACAACTGTCCGACGAAGATGTCTCGTGGGAGTGGCAGTTCGTTCACGGGATGGCCGAGGATCGCTTGCTCGATCAATCTGCGCTGCACGATCTCATCCTCGTTGGCCCGAATGATAAGGGCGAGGCGAGTGGAGGGCGACCGTCCGCGCTGGCCGGTGGGCTCGCTATCAGAGCGCCTGTCCCGGTGATGGTGGTGCCCGGCCATATGAAAGGCTTTGATGTGACCGGCCCTGCCTTAGTCGCGTGGAATGGATCAAGCGAGGCAAGCGTCGCGCTGCGCGCCGCGGTCCCCTTGTTGATGCTGGCTGACAAGGTTGTCATTGCGAGCGTTTCCGAAGCGGCAGCCAAGGAACGCCTTGCCTTTCGTTCCAGAGACGCAGCGCGCTACCTGGCGCGCTACGGTGTCGAGCCGGAGGTGCAATTCATCGAGAAGGGCGATGCCAAAGTGTCCGATGCGCTCTTTGCCGCCGCGGGCGAGCTTGGCTGCGGGCTGTTTGTGATGGGCGCCTATGGCCATTCGCGGCTGGCGGAAATGCTGCTGGGCGGTGTGACCCGGCGCAGCC
>JBCBOW010000517.1:0-1654 GCA_039821045.1 Pseudomonadota bacterium | reverse complement strand
GCCTCTCTTAATGCGAGGCCTTGCGAAGAATGCTGAAAGACTATGCTTAGCGATGCGTTAACGTGCCGCGCGGTGCGGTGCTGCGCCCCCTTTGCGAGCGCCCTACCGGCATAAATCTTGCGCCCGGCGTCGCCTGCGTTAAGGCCATTACCATGACAGCTTTGCCCGCGATCCAGATCGAAAATGTGACCAAACGCTACGCCCCGCCCAAAGGCGCCAAGGGAGCCGAGGCACAGGGTAAGCTTGCCCTTGGCGGGGTCAGCTTTGATGTGCCCGAAGGCTCGATCTTCGGGCTGCTTGGGCCCAATGGGGCAGGCAAATCGACGCTCATCAACATCCTTGCCGGCCTTGTGACCAAGACCAGCGGGCGCGCGGAAATCTGGGGCTTTGACATTGATTATCAGCGCCGCAACGCCAGCCGCGCTATCGGGATCGTGCCGCAGGAAATCGTGTTTGATCCCTTCTTCACGCCTTACGAAGTGCTTGAAAATCAGGGCGGCTTCTATGGCATCCCGGCAGCCCTGCGCCGCAGCGAGGAATTGCTCGAAGCGGTGCGTCTGGCGGACAAGCGCAATGCCTATGCGCGCACGCTTTCAGGCGGGATGAAGCGGCGGCTGCTGGTGGCCAAGGCGATGGTCCATTCGCCGCCGATCCTGGTGCTGGATGAGCCCACGGCGGGCGTCGATGTCGAGCTGCGGCGGCAATTGTGGGAGCTGGTGAGCGAGCTTAATCGCGAAGGCGTAACCGTGGTGCTGACGACGCATTATCTCGAAGAGGCCGAAGAATTGTGTGATCGGATCGCGATCATCAACCATGGTGAGCTGATCGCCAACAAGCCGACGCGCGAGCTGGTCGACATGGCGCGCGAAAAGATCGTGGCGGTGACGGTGGCGGGCGATCTCGCCGCCGCGCCCGAACACACAAGCTTTCACAAGGTCGAGCTTGATGGCGCGCGCGGGGTGGAAATCACCTACGACAAGGACGAGCTGAACGCGGGCCAGGTGCTCGCTATCCTGCAACAGCAGGGCCTCACGATCGAGGATGTCACCACGCGCGAGGCGGATCTGGAAGACGTGTTCGTGCAGCTGACGGGGACGGGCGCATGATTAAGGGCGCACCTTTGCTGGTTGCGGCATTTGCCGTGGCGCTGCCGGGCTGCGGGTGGCTTGCTTATTCTGACAACAGCACCGCGCCGCAAAGCACGGCCGAAGAGCCCTCTCTCCCGCGCGCAGAGCAACCCGCTGAGTGCCCGAGCGAAGGCGCAGCGCTCCAAGTGCTCGGCAGCGGCGGACCTATCGCGGAAGGCGGCGCGGATGCGCGCGCTGGCATTTCCTATCTGCTCTGGATCGATGGCGAGCCGCGGCTGCTGATCGATGCGGGCGCGGGCAGCTTTCTGCGCTGGGCGCAAGCGGGGGGCAAGATCGAGACGCTCGATGCGGTCCTTCTGAGCCATGTGCACGCAGACCATGTCGGCGATCTTGCCGGCATCCTCAATTCAGGCGGCTTTGAAGGGCGCGCAGCGCCGCTACCAGTGATCGGGCCGGTGGGCGGTCCGGGGCCTGAAGGGCGCTTCCCCGCAACCAGCGAATTCCTCGCCCGGCTGCTGGCCAAGGATCGCGGATACTTCGAGGCGGAGGGCCTCGACGTCGCCATG
>JBCBOW010000516.1:0-1656 GCA_039821045.1 Pseudomonadota bacterium | reverse complement strand
CGCCAAGAACATCACCATGCGCATGAAGCCAGGCGATCCGACGACCGTCAGACAGCGGCAAGGTAACGGTGAGTTCGCGGGCCTTCTCGGTGAGCATGGAAGCGATCCGCTGGGCAAAGCGATCAATCCCATCGCCACTGACAGCTGAGATCATCACCGCATCTTGCCCGGCTGCGGCCTCGCTCAGCTCTTCGCGAGCATCTTCGCTTAACAGATCGGTCTTGTTCCACACCTCGAGGATCGGGATATCCGAAGCGCCGGTCTCAGGATCAAGCACGCCGAGATCGCCCAGCACGTCGATCACCTGCTTCTTCTGCGCGGCATGTGAGGGATTAGCCATATCGCGCACGTGGCAAATGATGTCAGCGCCGGTGACCTCTTCCAGAGTTGCGCGGAAGGCGGCGACCAGTTGTGTCGGCAAATCCGAAATGAAGCCGACCGTGTCTGATAAGATTACTTTCTCAACCCCCGGCAGGCTGATCGCGCGCATCGTGGGATCAAGCGTCGCAAAGAGCAGATCCTCAGCCATTACGTCAGCGCCGGTCAAACGGTTGAACAGCGTTGATTTGCCTGCATTGGTGTAGCCCACCAACGCGATCACGGGCCAGGGCGCCCTTCCCCGGCGTTCGCGGTGCAAGGTCCGGGTCTTGCGCACCTGTTCCAATTCTCGGCGTAAACGGCTCATCCGCGTGCGGATCATGCGGCGGTCAGCCTCGATCTGGGTTTCCCCCGGTCCGCCAAGGAAGCCAAAGCCACCGCGCTGGCGCTCCAAGTGAGTCCAGCTGCGCACGAGGCGCGATTGCTGATAATCGAGATGCGCCAGTTCAACCTGCAATCGCCCTTCAGCGGTTGCCGCGCGCTCGCCGAAGATTTCCAGGATCAGCCCGGTGCGGTCGATCACCTTGCGCTTGAACTTCTCTTCAAGGTTGCGCTGCTGGATTGGCGTCAACGCGCCATCGACGATGACAAGCTCCGCCTCATGCTGTTCGCACGCGATCTTGATGTTCTCAACCTGGCCCGAACCAAACAATGTGTTGGGCTGCATCTGGCGGATCGGCAATATCTCGGAATGCGCAATGATCACTCCGATAGCGAGCGCAAGGCCTTCGGCCTCCGCTAACCGGTCCGCTGCATCAAGATCATAGCGAAGCGCCCTGATATCCGGGCACAGCACAAGGGCCCGCGCACCGCGGGTCACCTCGTCCATCAAATCATCATCGAAACTCAGTCGTCGTCTTCTTCGTCTGCCCCCGCATCCGAAAGATCGACAGGGGTCGCGGGCTGAATTGTCGAGACCGCGTGTTTGTAAGCCAGCTGCACCGCACCATCGCGCTCAAGCAGCATGCAGAACAGATCGTAGGCCGCGATCCGCCCTTGCAACATGACACCATTAACAAGAAACATCGTTACTTGCACGCCTGCATCGGAAACTTTGCTGAGAAACACGTCCTGCAAGAGCCGTTGCTTCTTGCTGCCCGAACGGTTCTCGAACTGCTCGGCATCGACATGGCTGCCGGGCATAATGGTCGAAATTGCATGCTTATAGACAAGTTGCGATTGCCCATCGCGGCGCAGCAGGATCGAGAAATTGTCAAACCAGGTCACAATCCCCTGAAGCTTGACCCCTTTGACAAGGAACATGGTGACCGGGGTCTT
>JBCBOW010000515.1:0-1660 GCA_039821045.1 Pseudomonadota bacterium | reverse complement strand
GTTGAGACTCCCTGAATGCGATAGCGTGTTGGCATTTCAACTAAAGCGCCTCGCCTTTTCGGCTGCATTCATAGCTTCAAGCGTAACGTTAAGCGGCTGTTACTACATCAGTCCTGACGACATCAGCACAGGCCTGGCGAGCGGGGTTCCTCTTGCTGATCTGGACACCGCCGGCTCGGCGCCTGATTCGATTGCGCTTGTCGGTCCCGATGTCATTGTTTTGACCGAAGGAGCGGAGCTCGACATTGAAGTCGAAGGCGATCCGGACGTCCTTGAAAAGCTGCGCTTTGATCTCGATGGCCGCGATCTCGTGATTGGGCGTGAGGATGGCTGGAGCTCAAAGGGCAGCGCGACGATCCGCGTCACCATGCCAGCGCCGAGCGAAGTCACAGTGGCCGGCAGCGGCACGATCAAGGCAGCCACGATCGCGAGCAATGCAGAGATAGACATCGCAGGGTCAGGCATGATTGACGTCGAAACCATCGATGCGCGCAGCCTTGAGGTGAACATCGGTGGCTCAGGCGTCGCGACCGGTGCTGGTACAACCGATGATCTTGAAGTGAGTGTTGCTGGTTCAGGTGATGTGCGCATGGAACAATTGATCGCGGACAATGTGGAGGTTTCGATTGCTGGTTCTGGCGATGTGGAAGTTTCGTCCAATGGCGAAGTCGAAGCATCGATTGCTGGTTCGGGCGATGTGAAGGTCTTCGGCGATGCGAAGTGCACCGTTTCCTCGATGGGTTCGGGGACGCTCACATGCGCTTCCGCAAAGACCGCGGCCAGCGCTCGGAAGGACGGCTCCACGTCCACCACGGTCGTCGTGGCCGACTGAGCATCCATCTGGGCAAAATAGTGTTGCCACGCGCATCAATTTAAGGGAGGGGCATGGCATGAGCGCTGCCCGAAAACTCCTTTTTCCGCTCCTTGTTTTGATAACCGGGTTGTCCGTTTCGGGCTGCGTCGCACGCACTGCGGCGAAGGTGGTTACCGCGCCGGTCAAAGTCGCCAGCAAGGGTGTGGATCTTGCGACGACAAGCCAATCAGAAGCGGACGAAAACCGCGGCCGCGAAATCCGCAAGCGGGAGGAAGAGCTCGCGAAGCTCGAGCGGCGGTATGAGGACGAGCTCAAGAAGTGCCGCGAGGGCGACGCGCGCGAGTGCAACCGCGCCAAGGAAACCTATGCGGAAATCCAGGAATTGCTTCCCACTATCCCTTCTGAGCCGGAGGACTAATCCGGCGGGGTTGCGGCGCGCTGCAATCGATCGTTGATAGCCCGCCCAATTCCGTCATTAGGAATTGGCGCCACGGCAATTCGCGCGCGCGGATCTCGAGCCGCCGCGTGCAAGGCGTCGTAAAGCCGCGCGGCGGCTTCATCCAAATCTCCATCTCGAGACAGGTTCAAGTCGCCCTCGATGGCGCCAAAGCCGATGTGATATGTGTCAGTGCCTGCTGATTGCGCTTCCAAGTCCATGGGTTTGCCGGGGGAGTAATGGCTCGCCATTTGCCCGGGTGCGGTGATGGTTTTCACGGGCCCAGCCGACTCGCGGCGTTGTCTTTCATAGTCAAGTTTGAGCGCCTGGGAATCGAGCGGTCCGGCGCGGAGCTCCTCCCAGGTGCCATCGCTGTGCACTGCAAGGATGGTCGATTCGATGCCCCTTTC
>JBCBOW010000514.1:0-1669 GCA_039821045.1 Pseudomonadota bacterium | reverse complement strand
CCCGATGATGGAGGCGGCGACCTATGGCATCGCCTATATGGCCAAGCCCAAGGCCAAGGCCGCCGCAGATGGCCGGATTGAAAGCGGAAGCCTTGCGAATGTCCTAACGCTTTTGGGTGTGAGTGCGGGTTAAGACGTTGCGCGCGCTGCGCGCTGATTGGTGGTTGCAAGAATAGGGTTGCGATAGGGAACCGAAATACGCTATTAACATTGATGTAAGTAGCGCTGTGATAGTGCATCATCACCATCCAATGCACGCAAGGTCCGGTTTTCATGGCCACGAAAGACTACAGTTCAATCGCCGCCTCAGATGGCACTATTCTGCGTCACCCGGAGCGCCCGGCGCTGCGCTATCGTCCGCTTCGCGCGATCAAGAATTTCCAGATCCTGATGAAGGATAAGGAAGATACGAACGCGGTCTTCAAAATCTTTGAATCGCTGCCGGGTCGCAATTTCATGCAGCGCGTTGAACGCCTCGCCCTGTCCGAGCGCGGTGAGTTTCTCCGCCGGACTGAGCCTTCGCTGCCTGCAATACTCGATGATCATGCGATGCTTCGCCAAACGCCGGCCGGCAGCCTTGCGCATGCGTATTGCGATTTCATGGAAAGCGAGGGTCTCACCGCAGCGGGTCTGGTCGCAGAGCAGGAGAGCCTTGGCCGCAAGAAGTATGACGATGTCGTCCAGTGGTTCGCTGAGCGCTCGCGCGACACGCATGATCTCTTCCACGTGCTGACCGGTTATGGCCGCGATGCGCTGGGCGAGCAATGTGTTCTGCTGTTTACTCATGGCCAATCGCCCAGCCAGGGACACTTGCTTATCGGCTATGCAGGCTCAGCCAATATCAAAAAGCTCGCCTGGGGCAGCAAGGCTCCGATCTTCAAGGCTGTTCAGCAGGCTCGCCGCACCGGCAAGGGCGCGCCGCCACTGCTCGAGCAACCGATCACAGAGCTCTTGAAGCAGCCGGTCGAGGATGTGCGCGCGGCGCTCAACATCCCTGAGCCAAGCTGGTATCGCGAGTGCCATCGCATCTGGCGCGAGGAGGGCCTTGACCCTTACAATCTGCTCGCCAGCAGAGACGACAAGGCTGAACCGATCGCTGCTTGAGGAACCTCAAAGCCAGGTGGCGATCTGGCTTAGCGGCTTCTTTTTGAGCGCTTTGGCGGGCACGGTTGCGTCCGCTGCCGGTCTGCCCACCACCACGATCATGAGCGGCTTTTCCCATTCGGGCCGCTCACACGCTTCGCGCAAGAATCCCATGGGCGAGGGCGTGTGCGTCAGCGTTGCAAGGCCTGCCTCGTGCAATGCCGTGATCAACATGCCGCACGCTATGCCAACGCTTTCATTGACGTAGTAATTCTGTGTTTCGCCGTCCTCAGCAATGCCGCCCTTGCGCTGAGCGAAGACGACGATGAGATAAGGTGCGGTTTCGAGGAAAGGTTTGTCTGCATCCGTGCCCAGATCACTGAGCGCATCGAGCCATTCTTCGCTTGCTTTGGGCGCTTGGGTCTCATCGCCATAGAAGCGGCGCTCTTCGGCTTCCGCAGCCTCGCGTATGGCGCGCTTTTTCTCTGGTGAGTGCACCACAGCAAAGTGCCAAGGCTGGTGATTG
This sequence comes from Pseudomonadota bacterium, assembly GCA_039821045.1. GTDB lineage: Bacteria > Pseudomonadota > Alphaproteobacteria > Sphingomonadales > Sphingomonadaceae > Erythrobacter. Next base: position 60 of record JBCBOW010000514.1, on the reverse strand, counting down.
GCGCCGTTGGGCGCTGTGCCCGCGGCTTCGATCGCGGCTTCGATCACTTCACGCGGAACC
>JBCBOW010000513.1:0-1671 GCA_039821045.1 Pseudomonadota bacterium | reverse complement strand
GGAACCCGACAAACTCGCAAGCCATGTCGCACATCTGGAAGGGTCGCCATCGATTGGCGTCAGCTATGCCGCCTCTCAGTTGATCGATGAAGGCGGCGCACCGCTGCGTATCCTCCAAAACCCCAAGATCAGAATGATCGATCCTCAGGATGTGTTCTTGCGCAATCCGGTCGGGAATGGGTCTGCGCCCGTCATCCGCAAGGCCGCGCTCAACGCGATTGCCTTTGAAAACACTGAACGGCGGGAGCTTGACTTTTTTGATGAGACTTTCCGCCAGTCGGAAGACATCGAGTGCTGGTGCCGCATTGCGCTGACAACCGACTGGGAGTTCGAAGGGATAGCGGGCACGTTTACCCGATACCGCATCAATGAAGACGGCCTGTCAGCAAACGTTATCCGACAGTTCGAAACGTGGAGCCGGGTCCGCGACCGGGTGGCTGAGCTCGATCCCGACTTTGCTGAGCGCTGGGCCAAGCCAGCAGAGGCATTCCAGCTACGCTACCTTGCACGCCGCTGCGTGCGCATGGGTGACGGCGCAATGGCCTGGACCCTGATGAAAGATGCGCTCGCAGCATCACCGTCAATTCTTTGGCGCGAACCAGCGAAAAGCATCTCAACGCTCGTTGCCGCAGCAGTGCTTCGCTTCCTCCCAGCAAGACTCAATGCGCCGCTGCAAGCCGCAATCGAGAAGGCTTAAGGGATGCGACACGAACGGACAATCGTTCATATCCTCGATGACTTCGCCATGGGCGGTGTTACCCGTGCGCTTAAGAATTTCGAGGATCCGAGGCTTGCTCAGCTTGGCCAGCACGTTGCCGCGGACATGCGAGACGGCTGTCCGAAAGCCTCATCAGCAAACGACATTGCAATTGTTCATTTCACCGCGAACTGGCTCAAGCTTGGTGCGCTCGCGGAGCTGAAGACGCTCGGTGGGTTCTCGAAGGTCATATTGATCGAGCACTCCTACACAGACGGGTTCGAGCAAAGCGAAGTTCGGCTACAGATGAAATTTCGCCAATTGCTCCGTGCAGCGTATTTCTTAGTTGATACTGTTGTTGCGGTTTCTGAGGGTCAGCGTCGTTGGATCCTCGAAGCCAAACTTGCACCCGCACGGAAGGTCGTAGCTATCCCTCAGTCGCGGGATTGCTCAAGTCTACTTGATATTTCGCTTCCCGATCGTTCGGGCGGCCCTCTGAAAATTGGTGCTTATGGGCGCTTTCACCGGCAAAAGGGTTTTGATCTGCTCATCGAAGCAATGACGAAAGTTCCGCCAGCAATCGCCTGCCTCATGTTGGCCGGAACGGGGCCCGAAGAACCCGCGCTAAGGACGAAAGCTGCACCCATTCCCCACGTCGAGTTTTGCCCGCCCTTCTCAACGCCGGATCAGTTCCTCGCGCGTACAGACGTCATAGCGATCCCGTCGCGCTGGGAAGCCTTTGGACTTGTGGGCACAGAAGCGAGAATGGCTGGACGCCCAATTATTGCGGCTGGGATTGACGGCCTGACCGATCAGCTCAGCGGACAAGGATTTCGTCACCGCTGCGGCGACGTGGACAGTCTTGTTTCGGCAATACGATCAGCGGCATCGGCCGAAGACTTTCTTCGTCGCGCCGGAACGACCCGTGCCGAAGCAATCGGAGAGTACGACCGTATGATTGGTGCATGGCAGGC
>JBCBOW010000512.1:0-1681 GCA_039821045.1 Pseudomonadota bacterium | reverse complement strand
GTTTGTGACTCGGTTTGACCTTCCGTTGCTGCCCCCGCTGGCGATCGCTCTCGCCGCAGCGGTCCAGCCGCTGGCACGGCGCCGCGGCGCGCCCCTGCTGGTCGCTGCGCTCGTGCTCCCGGTGGCGCTTCCCACGGTGCGCTTGGTTCACCTCCTGCTAAGCCGGGACACCCGCGCCGAGCTGCACGACTGGCTCGAAGGCGAACTCTAGAGCGCTTTCCCGGTTAGGCAGCGGGTTCGTAGCCCGCTGCCTGTAGCCGCGCAGCTATTTCATCAAACAGCGACCGGTTCGCAGCGCCGATCATGCCGCGTGCTGCGCTGTCCACCCGGTAGGGCGAGCCATCAAGGCGAAGACAGGCGCCTCCGGCCTCATTCAGGAAAAGCGAGCCCGCCGCATGGTCCCATGCGAGCGTGCGCTCGTAGATCGCAACATCGTGCTGCCCCAAAGCTGTCAGCGGGTATTGCTCCGCCGCTGCCCCGGGTGGTGAGACCAGTTCGTAATGCGGCTCGATGGCATCTTCGAACAAGGCGCGCTGATCATCGGTCATAAATCGTTTCATAGCAGCAAGCGTGGGTGGCGCTTTCGCGCTCGTTTTGGCGGTTAGCCGGACCCCATCGACAAACGCGCCGCCGCCTTTGCGAGCATGACAAAGCCGTCCGCGCTGAGGATCGTAGATCCACCCTGCGACGGCCTCGCCCGCATGCGCTAGCGCGATCATCACAGCGAAATGTCCCTCACCGCGCGCATAGTTGCTGGTCCCGTCGATGGGATCGATGATCCAGCAATCCTCTGCGAGCTTTTCGAGGACTTGCGGATCAGCCGCCGCTGCTTCCTCGCCGACAACGGCCACGCCAGGCGCAAGCTTCGTTAGCGCCTCGGTGAGAAAAGCTTCGACCTCGCGATCGACCACTGTGACCGGATCATCCTCGCCCTTCATTTCGACATCGCCCGATCCAAGGTTGCGCCAGCGCGGCATGATCGAGCGCTCTGAAGCAAAGCGCATAAGATCACTGATCTCTGCATCCAGAGCTGAGAATTCAGTCATGATCGCCCCTTCATGATCGGTAATCCGCGTTTATCGAAATGTAGCCATGCGTGAGATCGCAGGTCCAAACCGTCGCGCGACCTTCACCGATGCCGAGATCCACCGCGATATCAATGTCCCGACCTTTGAGATGCTCGGCCACGGGCGCTTCGTCATAGTCTTCGAGCGGCAGTCCATCTTTCGCAGCCCACACACCGCCAAAGCCTATTGAAAGCCTATCGCGATCAGCCGGTTCGCCCGCTTTGCCCACTGCCATGACGATCCGGCCCCAATTGGCATCCTCGCCCGCAATGGCGGTTTTGACGAGTGGCGAATTGGCGATCGCCAAACCAATACGGCGCGCGCTTTGATCGCTGGCAGCCCCGGCAACGCGGATGGTGATGAGTTTTGACGCGCCTTCGCCGTCTCGCACAACCAATTGCGCCAGCTGCCGGCACAGATCGATCAGCGCGGCGGCAAAGGCATCCGCGCCAGGACTGTCCCAATGTTCGATGCGCGGGGCTTCTGCTTGGCCGGTCGCAAAGGCCAGCACTGTGTCGCTGGTAGATGTGTCGCCGTCGACTGTGATGCAGCTGAATGTCTGATCGTTCGCGCGCTCCAGGCACTCTTGCAAGAAGGCGCGAGAAACAGATGCA
>JBCBOW010000511.1:0-1687 GCA_039821045.1 Pseudomonadota bacterium | reverse complement strand
GAAGCGGCAGCGCGCCAAGGCGGAGGGCCGGCAGGTCGCGTACGACGGCACGTGGCGGGACGCTGATCCGGAAGAAGTCCAACGGCGGCTGGACGCGGGCGAGCCGCACACCGTGCGGTTTCGCGCGCCCAAGGTGGGCGATAGCGTTGAGTTCAAGCCCGCGACCATGGGGACCTATTGGATCCGTGTAAACGGTCGCAAGGGCGTTCGCGGCAATCGGATCGGCTGATCCAGCCGCGCCCATCGCCGCGAGCTTGGCTTACTCAGCGACCTTCATCAGCAATTCGCCCTCGCCCTCGTCAATCGTGAGAGTGGTGCCATCGAGCACTGTGCCCTCAAGCAGCATTTCCGCCAGCGGATCCTGCAAATAGCGCTGCACCGCGCGCTTGAGCGGACGCGCACCATAGACCGGATCATAGCCCACCCGGCCCAGCCAGCGCAGCGCCGCATCGCTTAGATCGAGCGTGATCTTGCGATCATCGAGCAGCTTCTGCACCCGCTTGACCTGGATCGCGACGATCGGCGCCATATGCTCCATCGCGAGGCGGTGGAAGAGGATGATCTCATCCAGACGATTGAGGAATTCGGGCCGGAAGTGCCCGCGCACGACATCCATCACCTGGTCCTCGACATCGGCAACCTTGCCGTCATCAGGCAGATTGGCGAGGAACTGGCTGCCCAGGTTTGAGGTGAGGATGATCAGCGTGTTGGAAAAGTCCACGACGCGGCCCTGCCCATCGGTCAGGCGACCATCATCGAGCACTTGCAGCAGCACGTTGAACACATCTGTGTGCGCTTTCTCGACCTCATCGAACAGCACCACCTGATAGGGCCGGCGGCGCACGCTTTCGGTCAGCACCCCGCCCTCATCATAGCCGACATAGCCCGGAGGCGCGCCAATCAGGCGAGCGACCGAGTGCTTCTCCATGAATTCGGACATGTCGATGCGGACCATTGCCTGATCATCGTCAAACAGGAATTCGGCAAGCGCCTTGGTAAGCTCGGTCTTGCCCACGCCCGTGGGTCCGAGGAACAGGAAGCTGCCGAGCGGGCGCCCCGGATCCTGCAAGCCAGCGCGCGCACGGCGCACCGCTTTGGACACAGCCTCAATCGCTGGTTTCTGACCGATCACACGGCGTGCCAGCAGGTTCTCCATATCGAGCAGCTTTTCGCGCTCGCCTTCCATCATCTTGTCGATCGGGATGCCGGTCCAGCGGCTGACGACGCTGGCAATGTCCTCTTCGGTCACTTCCTCGCGCAAGAGCGCGTCTTCGGTGAGGTCTTCGGCCTCGGCCAGCTTTTTCTCAAGCGCGGGGATCGTCCCGTAGGACAGCTCCCCCGCCTTGGCGAGATCGCCCGAGCGCTGCGCTTGTTCGAGCTCCAGCCTGGCCGCATCGAGCTCTTCCTTGATCCGCCCCTCGGCTTCGATCTTGTCGCGCTCATTCTGCCAACGTGTGGTGAGTTCGCTTGATTCCTGCTCAAGGTTCGCCAGTTCCTCACGCAAGGCCGCAAGGCGGTCCTTGGAGGCGGTGTCGTCCTCTTTTTCGAGCGCGGATTCCTCAATCTTAAGCTGGATGATCCGCCGGTCGAGCGCTTCGATTTCTTCAGGCTTGCTCTCGACCTCCATGCGGATGCGGCTCGCGGCCTCGTCCATCAGGTCGATGGCTTTGTCTGGCAGGAAGCGGTT
>JBCBOW010000510.1:0-1694 GCA_039821045.1 Pseudomonadota bacterium | reverse complement strand
GGACGTGCTGACGTCCTATCGTTTTGGCAGCGGACAAGCAGAACATCTGTTTTGCAGCATTTGCGGGGTCAAAAGCTTCTATCAGCCCAAGTCACACCCTGAATGCTGGAGCGTTCATTACGCCTGCCTTGACGATAGCAGCGCGCTCTCCCCGCAAATCACCCCGTTTGACGGGCGCAATTGGGAAAACGCAGCCCGCGATCATGGGGTTGGCCCGCAACGATAACCCGGTGAAAATCCTAATCGCGCGGTAATCGTCCAAGCTATTCAATACTCTGCGATTTTCAGGGCCAATGACACAACTTAACGAGCCGCGGTTTTACTACGTTCTAACTTTTGCTGCTTAATGCGATCGAATTGTGAGCAAAAGCCCCGCCCCAAACCCGGAAGCACCGGGTAACCTTTCCTTCTTTGTTGTGCTTGGTCTTCAAGATCAGGGCGATGAGGAATGGGCAAAGCTGCGCGGAGTGCAATTCGCAGCCCTGGGGAAGGTGACTTTCTTCAAAGCCTTTGCCCATGTCATCCTCGCTTTGTTCGTAACGCGCATTTACATGGAGACAGTGCCAGCGCTTTGGCTGTTGGCTTGGATGGCTGCGCTCGCTGTGTTGCATGTGCGCGGCGCACAGATTGATCGCTCGCTTATCGATGCTGACAGCCGACAAATCACGCGGGGGGAGTTTTGGCGCCAATGCTCAACCGCTGTGCTCTCGGGCATTCTGTGGGGCGGCGCGGTTGTGGTGTTCGGACCCTTGGGCAGTGCCTCTGACCTCACCGCGCTTTTGCTTGTTCTGGCGATTATAGGCTCTTCTTCGATCTATTTTGGCACCTCAGCTCCCCTTGGAACCGTTCTTTTCATGACCTTTGCCGGGACTGTCGCCGCGGTTCACTTGGGCTTGACCGATCAATTGCTTCCGATGAGCGCTGTCCTCGTGTTTTCGATCGTCACCGTGCTCGGCGCGATCCAGGTAGGGCAATCCTATCTGGCTGGGCAATTGTCCAAGACCGCGATCGCTGAAAAGGAAGAAGTGGTCTCGCTGCTGCTGCGCGAGTTTGAGGAGAATGAGGCGGACTGGCTGTGGGAAGTCGATACGGTCCGCCGCTTGCGCGCAGTCAGCCCGCGTTTTGCCTTTGCGCTTGGGTGCAAGCAATCTGACGCGGAAGGCAAACCGCTGATGGAGCTGGTGGCGGGGCGACGCTGGGCGGAAGGAGAATTTCCCCCCAGCCTGCATGAGCTCGCAGACAAGCTTAAAAACCGCGAGAACTTCTCCAACCTGCTGGTTCATGTGGCGATCCGCGGAGAGGAACGCTGGTGGGAGCTATCGGGCACCCCGATGCGCGATGAGCGCGGGCGCTTCGTCGGGTTTCGCGGGGTTGGATCCGATGTCACCGAAAGGCGCGAATCCGATCAGAAGATCGCCTATCTTGCGCGCTATGATACGCTCACCTCGCTGCCCAACCGCCTCCAGCTCACAGAGGCATTGGGCGAAGCGCTGCGCTATTCAGAGCAATGGCGCACGCGCTGCGCGCTGCTGATGGTGGATTTGGATCGCTTCAAGGCGGTGAACGATTCTCTGGGCCATATGACCGGAGACAAACTGCTCGCGCAGGTTTCCGCGCGGCTTCAAACCTTGATGGACGACAACGCCATTTGCGGCCGGCTTGGCGGGGACGAATTCGCCATCGTGGTGCGCGAT
>JBCBOW010000509.1:0-1695 GCA_039821045.1 Pseudomonadota bacterium | reverse complement strand
CGATCTACCTGGCCAATTCGCCCAAAAGCAATTCCGCTTACCTGGCCATCCAGGAGGCCCAGAATAAGGTCAAACAGACCGGTAATTTACCCGTTCCCCTCCACCTGCGCAATGCGCCCACCAAGCTGATGAAGGAGATCGGCTATGGTGAAGGCTATGCCTATGATCACGATGCCGCCGATGGCTTTTCGGGCGCAAACTATTGGCCCGAGGACATGCCGCCGCAGCGCTTTTACGAGCCGGTCGAGCGCGGCTTTGAAACTCGCGTCAAAGAACGCATGGAGCATTGGGAGCGGCTGCGACAAGAACGGGGCTCATCCGTAAGTGGCGGAGCGATTCAAGAGCCATGACACGCGAGTTTGAGCATTTCGTCGCGCTTGATTGGTCCGGCGCGAAGGGCGAGCGGCATCGCGGGATTGCGCTTGCTGTGGCTGTGGCTGGCAAAGCGCCTCCGGTTCTGGTCAAGCCGGTTGACGATAAAGGCTGGTCCCGGCTCGAAATCATGGAAATCCTGAAAGATGGCCTGCCCGCCAACACGCTGGTGGGCGCGGATCTTGGCATCAGCCTGCCCTATCAGGATGCAGGCGCCTTCTTTCCTGGATGGTCTCAAAGCCCGCGCTCAGCCAAGAAATTGTGGGCGCTGATTGATGAGATGTGCGCTGATGATCCGCATCTGGGCGCGCACAGTTTCCTGGAGCACCCGGAGGCGGCGCGCTATTTCCGCCATTCTAAAGCCCATGTGGGCGATCGCTTCCTGCTCGAAGGCGCGGTCACCCGCGAGGGCCGCTTTCGCGTTGCCGAAGCCGCCCAGCGCGCACAAAACTGCCGCCCGGTGAGCAATTTCAACCTCGTGGGCGCGGCGCAAGTGGGCAAGAGCTCGCTCACCGGCATGCGCATGCTGCACCAATTGCAAGGCCACCTGCCGGTTTGGCCGATGGACCCCATCCCGACCAAGCGGCAGGTCTCGGGCGGATCGATGCTGGTCGAGATTTACACCGGGCTCGCCTCAAAGGAAGCCGCCGCATTGCGCAATGAAGGGCGCGGGGCGCGCACCAAGCTCCTCACTTACGCCGATCTCAACGATGCGCTCGATGCGCTGGGGAGCGCGCCAGTGGACAAGACGGGCACGGTGGACGACCATTCCTCCGATGCGCTGCTCACCGCGGCCTGGCTGCGCAAAGCGGCTAAGGAAGAGAGGCGCTGGAACCCGCGCTTTCTCACCGCGGAAATTGCATGGACCGAAGGCTGGACTTTTGGCGCGTTGTAAGGCAACGGCGCACCTCGCCATCGCGACAGGCCGGCTTAGCTCAGTTGGTAGAGCACCTGATTTGTAATCAGGGGGCCGCGGGTTCGAATCCTGCAGCCGGCACCAGACCCGCGCGCGCCTCTCAAGCTTAATCATGGCTGGAAGGTCAGCGAAGCCAGAAACGAAGTGTTGCCGGTCGTCTGGATCGAGGCGCCAAGGCTAAACTGGACATTGCGCGCCGCCGGGATCACCGCGCCCAGCTCAATCGCGAAAGGATCATCGATCCCCTGCCGCGTGATCACGCTGGCGGTTTCGCCATTGATTACAAACTCGCGCTCAAACTGCCGATTTACATCGGTGTAGCTTGCGCCAAGGCGAAAGACAGGCTGCATCGGGTCCATCAGCGAAAACGGGAAGACAAGCCCCGCCCCGGCGCGGCCATAGTCGGC
>JBCBOW010000508.1:0-1701 GCA_039821045.1 Pseudomonadota bacterium | reverse complement strand
TGATGCTTTCCATGTGAATTTCTCGAGCTTGCGGGCATTTCAGGTCGCGCCACTCGCTTGAGAGGCTGCGCCATTAGCTCCAACTATCACAAAAGACCAGCCCCTTTCGCAAAAGCCCGTCCAAAGTGGATTTTCCGTTTGACACAGTGGAACGTTTAAGGAACAAGGCGATGGAACAAAGCCGAAACACAAAGCGAGGACGAGACATGGTTGAGCTTGCAATTCTAGGACTGGTTTGCGTGATCACTTTTGCAACGTCGCTTGCTCTGGCTGACAGTTGGCTGCGCGCACGCTTCACTCTGGCCTGCCTTCAAGAAGAGCACGATGCTCTAAGCCGCGGCTTTGTTCCAATGGTTGACGCAACCGAAAGCCGTGCCCGCTCATGCGGAGATTTTGCCGCGTTTACCGCTGGCCGGATGCCTAAGCCTCGTCAGGCTGTGCGCTCACCTTTGCCGTCGCGGTCCGCGCGCGGCGTCGCTTGATCTTGCCATAGCGCCACAAGGCGTATGGCATGAGCACAAGGTAAGCGACGCTAATAGAGGCAAGAGTCCACCATGGCTCAAGCAAGAGCGCAGCAAATCCCAGCGTGGAAAGAGCGATAACTGGCAGGCGGATGGCGCGCCGTGGACGGATTGCAGCCCAGCTCAAGGTGGCCATATTTGAGATCATCAAGATGGCGATCGCAGTGACCCAGATCGCCAACACAATCGGATCGCGAAACTCATCTCTCCCGGTCGCTTGCCAGAGATAGAATGGCAGGAACGCGATCCCTGCCCCAACTGGCGCAGGGACACCGGTGAGGAAGCCAGCGGATTTGTGAGGCTGATTTTCAACATCGATCTGGGCGTTGAAGCGAGCCAATCGCAGCGCGCAACAGATTGCAAACGCGAGCGCTGCAAACCATCCAAAACGGTCAAGATCACGCAGCGACCACAAGAACAGTATGACGGCGGGTGCCATGCCAAATGAGAGCGAATCGGCAAGACTGTCGAGCTCAGCACCAAAGCGCGATTGTGCATTCAGCAGCCGAGCGATCCGGCCATCGATCCCATCGAGCACGCCAGCGAGGACAATCGCCAGGATAGCAAAGGCCCATTGCCCATCGATCGCAAATCGAATTCCTGTCAGGCCAGAGCACAAAGCGGCCGCAGTAATCGCGTTAGGCAGCATTGCGCGCAAGGTAAGCCCGTTGCCACCCTTCGCGGTTTTGATGTCTTCATCTTCGGCCGCTTTGGGCCCCAAGCGGGCAGCGGGCAGCTGCGTGCGCCCCGCCGCGTCTTCAGGCCGGTTCTCCTTCGCCAAGTCTAAGCTTCAGCGCTCATTGCGCGATACCTTCAAGCAGACCCTGCTGGGTTCCAATCTCAGCAAGCACCGTTTCGCCAGCGACTATCCGCTGCCCCATCAGCACTTTCGGGTCAGTCCCGGCTGGCAGATAGACATCGACCCGGCTGCCAAACCGGATAAGCCCCACACGCTGACCTTTTGCCACCGTATCGCCCGGCTTCACAAATGGCACGATGCGCCGCGCGACCAGGCCTGCAATTTGCGTAAATCCGATCGCTAGCCCATCGCTGCGCTCGATCAGTATGTGCTGGCGCTCATTTTCCTCACTGGCTTTATCGAGATCTGCATTCACGAATTTCCCGGGAACATAGATCATTCGGCGCACCGTCCCAGCAATCGGCGCGCGGTTGATGTGCA
>JBCBOW010000507.1:0-1703 GCA_039821045.1 Pseudomonadota bacterium | reverse complement strand
ATAGCGGCGCGGCACAAAGCCGAGCATGTTCTTCATCCGCAGAGCATGATCGACGAGCGCGCGCAAATCCTCGCCCGAGCGTGCGCCCTCGCGGGTCTCCAGCACACGGCCCTGCAGGCCTGCCTCAACCAGATAGCGATCGAGCGCGCCTTGATCCTTGAGGTAAACCTCGCTGCGCCCCTTGGCGACTTTGAACAAAGGCGGCTGCGCGATGAAGAGGTGCCCGGCTTTCACGATTTCGGGCATCTGGCGGTGGAAGAAGGTGAGCAGCAGCGTGCGGATATGCGCGCCGTCGACGTCAGCGTCGGTCATGATCACGATCTTGTGATAGCGCAGCTTTTCGAGGTCGAATTCATCGCGAATGCCGGTGCCCATTGCCTGGATCAGCGTGCCGACTTCCTTGGAGCTGATGATGCGATCAAACCGCGCGCGTTCGACATTAAGGATCTTGCCCTTCAATGGCAGGATCGCCTGCGTCTTGCGGTCGCGCCCTTGTTTTGCCGAGCCGCCGGCGGAATCCCCCTCGACCAGGAACAGTTCAGCCTTGGTCGCATCGCGTTCCTGACAATCGGCGAGTTTACCGGGCAGGCTGGCGACACTCATCGCGCCCTTGCGGCTCATTTCGCGCGCGCGCTTGGCGGCTTCGCGCGCGGCGGCGGCGTCGATGATCTTCTGGATGATGAGCTTTGCATCATTGGGGTTTTCTTCGAGCCAGTCGTTCATTTTCTCGCTCATCAGCGATTCGAGCGGCTGACGCACCTCGGAGGACACCAGTTTGTCCTTGGTCTGCGAGGAAAACTTGGGATCGGGCAGCTTGACGCTGACGATAGCGGTCAGCCCTTCACGCATGTCTTCGCCCGAGAGCGAGACCTTCTCCTTTTTGAGCAGCCCGGAGCGATCCGCATAAGCGTTGAGCGTGCGGGTCAGCGCGGCGCGGAAGGCTGCGAGGTGCGTGCCGCCGTCGCGCTGCGGGATGTTGTTGGTGAAGGTCAGGACGTTTTCGTAATAGCTGTCGTTCCATTCGAGCGCGACGTCGATCCCGATGCCGTCTTTCTCGGCGCTCACCGAGATAGGCTCAGCGATCAGCGCTTCCTTGTTGCGATCGAGATATTTGACGAAAGCCGCAATGCCGCCTTCGTAGAACAGGTCATGCTCCAGCGGTTCTTCATGCCGCTTGTCCCGCAGCAGGATGCGCACGCCCGAATTGAGGAAGGCGAGCTCGCGATAGCGGTGCTCCAGCTTGTCAAAATCGTATTCGATGACGTTCTTGAAGGTCTCGTTTGAGTGGTGGAACGTGACCCGCGTGCCCTTCTTGAAGCCGTTCTCGTCCGGGTTGCGCTCCACTTTGGGTGCATCGCCCTTCACTTCGAGCGGCCCGACGCTGTCACCATACTCGAAGCGCATCCAGTGTTCTTTGCCATCGCGCCAGATGGTCAGCTCCAACCATTCCGACAGAGCATTCACCACCGATACGCCCACGCCGTGCAGGCCGCCTGAAACCTTGTAGGCGTTGTCGTCAGAGGTGTTTTCAAACTTCCCGCCCGCATGCAGCTGGGTCATGATGACCTCAGCCGCCGAGACACCCTCTTCCTTGTGCATGCCCACCGGAATGCCGCGGCCATTGTCTTCGACGCTGACGCTGCCATCGGGGTTGAGTTCGATCAGGACAAGGTCACAGTGCCCTGCGAGCGCTTCGTCGATCG
>JBCBOW010000506.1:0-1705 GCA_039821045.1 Pseudomonadota bacterium | reverse complement strand
CTCAACCGTTCACCGACAAAGGCCATGATCGGATGGTCAGGACGCGTATGTCCGCTGCCGGGCAATCCGTGAACAAGCACATTCTGCGCAAAATCCTGAGCCAGAGCGCGCAGCGTCTCGGCATCCGCATTCCAGTACTTTCGGGATGCAGCGATGAGCAACACGGCCTGAATATTTGTCAGCACGTGCACATTGCGACCCTCACGAAAAAAATCATCGAGGCCCAAATCGTGCCGATCTTCGAGCAGCACGCTGTTTGCCTCATCCCACGCCCAGCTCTTCACAATATCGGGGCTGGTTACCTGCCACCCCCACAGATTCTCCACAAAGCCCTGATTTAAGGTGCGGGCACCAGCATAACCATGAGCCATGAGCGCTTCGAGATATTGAGGATTGAGGTGACGACCTCGCATCTCGCTGAGCAGTGCGGGCGCCAACGCCTGTATTTGCGGCGCACTAGGATTCGAGTGGCGAATTACACGTGCCGCAGGCGGCTTGCCCCTCGTGAATTCAACGGCAAGCCCGAGCCCACCGAGATAATCGAAGCCATCGTTGTTGTCGAGCAAACCATAGAGGTGAGAAGCGCGACCAAGGTAGCTGTGCTCGGTCTGTCGCAAACGATCGGAGAACGCAGCGTGGGCCGCTTCGCCGCGAATGCCGTCGCCGTAGGCGTGCCCCATCCGATGCATGTACGACTGCGCCAATGCTGATCGATCTCGCCACGCCCCCGACCGCTCAACGAGGCGATTGATACCGGCGCCATAGCCACCCGGCGCATTGCCAAACAGGCGCAACGACGCTCGGCGGCCGGCCATGCGCGCGGAACCACCCGCTTTGAGTTCGGCGCGGACGGTCTTAATCCAGTGCGCAGCCACCTGGTTGATCGACAGAGGTTCGTCTCCGCCGGTAGGCAGCGGGCCGAGCGCAGTGAGTCGTGCCAAGGCGGAATTGAGCGCAACGCGCAAATCGGGATGCTCGCGAAGAATCCGGCTGGCAGAAGCATTGAGCGCCAGCAACGTGGCCCGGTCCAACCAAACCATGAGGTTCTCATACAGGTCCCGAAACAAACCCGAAGTCACAAAGGTAACGTCGCGCCGGGGACGTTGAGGTGATGCCGGGAGAAGCTCGAGCCCAACCAAGATGCCACGACTATTCCACCGCGGTTTCAAACCCATCAGAGCAAAACCGAAGGCCACCATCGCGCCTTCATCTCGAACCGTGTCGGAGGCCCACAGCACGACAGCTTCACTGCCATCCGGTGTACCGGGTCGCTCCTCCAGTGCCTTCGCCGCCAGCGACTGCCCGAGCGTCCATCCGATCTGCGTCGGAAGAATCGCACCATCGAGCGCATGAAAGTTACGACCTGTGGGCAGCGCCTCCGGTGAACGAATCGGATCATTGCCTTTGCCCGGCCGAACGAACCGGCCGGATAGCGCGGCCAGCAGCGCCGCCTTTTCTGCCGCCGGACTGGCTACCAGCGCAGCGCGCGATGTCTCGCGAACGCCGGCCGCCGCATCGGGCGGCGTCATCGACGCAACCATTCGATTCACCGCTTCGGTAGACCACGGACGACCAAAAACGTGCAGCCCAAACGGCATGAATCGCTCCTGAAGCTGCGTTAGATAGTGCCCCACCTCATGCACAAGCAACTCATCATCCGCTTGCTCAAATGAAATGCCGCGCACGCGAAGAACATCCTCCATGC
>JBCBOW010000505.1:0-1707 GCA_039821045.1 Pseudomonadota bacterium | reverse complement strand
CAATCTCGCCCCTCCCAGACCATGCTCGAGCACATGCGCGGCGAGCAGCGGGAGCAGCGTTTCCTTGGACATTTGAGGTTTTGCAGGAGGCATTTGCGTTTGCTCTTGTAGCAGGCGCTACATTGATCTACTGGAGTATGTAGCATTCGCTACATTCCATCTGGAGGCACTCTTTATGGACACGCTGCAAATCCTCTTCTTCGTCGTTATCGGCATCACAACTGTGTGCGGCATTTACATCCTGATAGCAAAACCCTCGGCGGGCAATGCCGCCCTCGCCGCTTGCGTTTGCGCGATATTCTCCGCTTACACCGCGGTGCAGATCGGGCGCGAAGGCGTGATCATGTTTTTCACCAACCATTCGTCCAATCTCACTGGGCTGCAGGTCTGGTGGGATCTTGTCATGTGCGTCCTTATCGCCTTCTTCTTCATCGCGCCGCGTGCACGAGCTGTTGGTATGAATGTGCCCTTGTGGGCCTTGTTTGTCGGCACCACCGCGAGCATCGGCCTTCTTGCCATGTGCGCGCGGCTCTTTTGGCTCGAAGGGCAAGCGCAACCCGCCCCGCATTCGGACGCATCTCCAGCGCGCCTGTAAACACTCTTGCTCGCTTTCGGGCGGTTTCCTAAGCGCGCTTGCATTATGACTGAGGCTGCGCTGTCGACCCCCGATCTGAAATCAGCCGAAGCGCTGACGCGGCACTCTGCGCCGCTTGAGCCGCAAGAGCGTGTCGCAGATCCGTGGGCTTGGTGCTTTGCCATCCCCGCGATCTTTGCAGCGCTTGCGACGATCCGCCTAACACTGCCCTCGACGCTTTATTTCGATGAGGTCCACTACATTCCCGCGGCGCGCGAGTTTCTGAAGATCGGGACCGAGATGGCCCCAACCTATCTCAATCAGGAGCATCCGCTCTTCGGCAAGATGCTGCTGGCTGTGGGAATGGCGGTGTTAGGGGATAACCCGCTGGGCTGGCGGATCATGCCGCTTTTGGCCGGCGCGGTTACCGTTGGTGCCAGCATGCGAGCGCTGTGGCACGCGAGCTGTGATCGCTTTGCGGTTATCGCGTTTGGAATCCTGCTGGTCACTGGCTTTCATCTCTTCATCCACGCGCGCATCGCTATGCTCGATATTTTCATGGCAGCCTTCCTTGCTATCGCAGCATGGCATTTCGCCGCTGCGTGCCGCAAGCCGGAAGGTGGTCGCGGCGCGCTTGCGGTGACGGGCATCGCGCTAGGCCTTGCGATGGGCGCGAAGTGGAACGCCGTTCCGCTCGCAATGGTGCCGGGATTAACTTTTTTTGCTGCTCGTTTGTCCGCCGGTCGCCGCCGCCTTTTTAGCAGCACCAGAGGCATTCCCGTCCCCGGCATCAGCCTTGCCGAGGCGTTTCTATGGCTCGGGCTTGTCCCGCTTGCAGTCTACGCGGCCACTTTCGCGCCTGGCTTTTTCCTCACCGGCGGCGAAACCACCTCTCCCCTGATGCGCGAGGGCCTGATCGCCTTCCAGGTTGAGATGTTGCGCTTGCAGAGCGCGGTCATGACGCCGCATTCCTATCAAAGCACTTGGCCCCAATGGATGCTCAACACGCGGGGCATTTGGTATCTCTATGAATTCATTGACAATGAGCAACGCGGCGTTCTCCTGATCGGCAATCCTTTGACCATGCTTGCCGGGCTCCCCGCTCTGGCCTGGTGTCTTATCAGCGGCGTCTC
>JBCBOW010000504.1:0-1714 GCA_039821045.1 Pseudomonadota bacterium | reverse complement strand
CGCCCTAGGCGACGTCGAGGCTCGCTGCCGGAGAGCCGAGCACAAGCGTCCACCAGATTTTGCCGTTGTCCTCCTGGACGCCGAAAAAGCCCATGTCGCGGGCGCGGGGGTCGAGAAGGATACCGCGCGTATCGCCCTGCTGCATCCAGGCGGCCAGCGTTTCGAGCTCGGTCTCGAAGGTCTCTGAAATCGTCTCACCGATGAGGCTGCCGGAGTAGCCAACGCGCTGCACACGATCGATGGGAGAAGAGCCGTCAGACCCGAAGTGCCAGGGCCGGTTCTGGCGCAACATGTCGCGTGAATGGGTCTCTGCCGCGGCGTTGAGCTCCGCGCTCAGCGCGAGGTTCGCGCGGCCTTGCGCCCCGCGCAAAGCATTGAGACCGTCAAGCATCCGAAACTGGATGTCTCCCATCTGCCCGGGGCGGATCCGATAGAGACGCCGTAGTGGGTTGCCATCCTGATCGACCGGCACCGGTCCACCTCCGCAAGCCGCAAGAAGAGCGGGAAGCCCAAGGGCAAAAACGCGGCGGTTCAACATACGAGAATTCCGTTTGTTCCTGACTTTGGACGTCTTACTCGGCGAAGTGTTGCTCAGCCAAGCCGCTTTCGCCCAACTCGGCGCGTTAACGCCTGTTTGATTTGCGAGTGCGGCCCCCGCACCATAAAACTGCGGCCATCAATCACGGAGGCAGTGATGACAGACAAAAAATATGCACGGCGCGGGTTTATCGCCGGGACGGGCGCACTCTTGGCGGCACCGGCTCTGGCTCAGAACGCTAACGATACAGTGGAATTCGAGCGCGACATCGATGCGCGGGTAAAGCGCAACATCTCGAGCTTTCGCACGCTCGATTGGCGCCCTTACTTCAGCGACACGCGCAACGGGGCGATCCTCGTCGATATCGACAGCCGCGCCGTCCATTACTGGAGCCAGGATCAGACGGTCTACAAGCTTTACCCCTCCAGCGTGCCGCTGAGCGAGGAGTTGACTCGCCGGGGCCGCACCAGCGTGATCCGCAAGGTCGAGGGCCCGTCGTGGCGCCCCACGCCCTCCATGCTTGAGCGCAATCCGGATTGGCCTGAATTCATCGGGCCGCGGGCCCGGATAACCCCATGGGCACCCATGCCATGCATCTGAGCTGGCAGTATTACCGCATTCACGGCACGCATGACACGCGCAAGATCGGACGCCGGTCGTCTGACGGGTGCATCGGGCTCTACAACGAGCACATCGCCGAGCTTTTCGAATTGGCGAACAATGGCGCCCAAGTGTTGCTAATTTGACGACATCGCGGCGATCCGCTTATCCGCCAAGACATCAGGGTTTTCAAAGCCGGGCTTTTGCTGTTTTACCAAAAATCACGAGGTAAGTCTTATGCGTGCCCGCGCCTTTTACCCTGCGTTGGAGCACGATCACTGGAGGAAAGTATGAAAAAACTCGTTCTCGCCGCTGCTCTGACCGGCTTTGCGTCCTTCGCATCCGCGGGCACACTTGAAGCGCCGATCATTGAGCCCGAGCTCGTGATCGAAACGGTTGAAGAGTCGTCCGGCTCGTCTTCCGGTCTGATCATTCCGCTGATCCTGATCGCGCTGATCGCAGCTGCTGCGGCCTAAGCCGAAAGCACAGATTAAAAGAGGGCGGTGCCGTTGGCGCCGCCCTTTTTTGTTGAGCGACGTGAGGAAACGATTTGGAATTATAGGGCGTTTGCCCTTT
>JBCBOW010000503.1:0-1718 GCA_039821045.1 Pseudomonadota bacterium | reverse complement strand
CGGCGCACAGGGCAGCGAGCGCAGCCAGCGCCCCGCATCGCGGCGCGCTCATCGATGCGCATGCAAAGCTGGTGAAGCTCGCAGCAGAAGCTCCAAGCTACAATTTTGACACCGGTTTGCTCGCTCTCGAGATCGGCACCTTGCTTGTCGCGGCGAGCCCGAGTAGCGAGCACGCCCATGGCACAGCCTGACACACCCTTCTACATCACCACCGCCATCAATTATCCCAATGGTCGCCCGCATATCGGCCATGCCTATGAGGCGATTGCCGCGGATGTCATCGCGCGGTTTCAGCGGCTGCAAGGCCGCGATGTGCGGTTTCAGACCGGTACGGATGAGCATGGCCTCAAAATGGCGCGCAAAGCCGAAGAGCAGGGGCGCACCCCGCGCGATCTGGCAGATGAAATGGCAGGCTATTTCCGCGCGATGGATGAAAAGCTCAACATCAGCTTTGATCGGTTCATCCGCACGGTTGAAGACGACCACCACCGCGCGAGCCAGGCCATCTGGCAGCGTATGGAAGAGGCGGGAGATCTTTATCTCGATCGCTACGAAGGGTGGTACTCGGTCCGCGATGAAGCCTATTACGATGAAAGCGAGCTGAAAGAGGGCGAGGGCGGTCAGAAACTCTCCCCTCAGGATACGCCGGTTGAATGGACGGTCGAGGAAAGCTGGTTCTTCCGCCTCTCGAAATATGAAGAACCGCTGCTCGACTTGCTCAAATCGCCCGGCTTTCTGGAGCCGGCCAGTCGTCGCAATGAGATGGTCGCCTTTGTCGAACAGGGCCTGCGCGATCTTTCGGTCAGCCGCACCAGTTTTGACTGGGGGGTGAAAGTCCCGCGATCAGACAACCATGTGATGTATGTCTGGGTAGACGCGCTGACCAACTATCTCACCGGGCTCGGTTTTCCCGATGAAACGGAAAACATGGCCAAGTTCTGGCCCGCAGACTTGCATCTGATCGGAAAGGACATTGTCCGTTTCCACACGATCTATTGGCCCGCTTTCCTGATGAGCGCAAAACTTCCTGTGCCCAAGAAGGTGTTCGGCCATGGGTTCCTTCTCGCCCGCGGCGGGGAGAAAATGAGCAAGAGCCTGGGCAATGTGATTGATCCGATTGAGCTGGCTGACCAGTTCGGGGTGGATCCCTTGCGCTACTTCCTGATGCGCGAAGTCGCCTTTGGGCAGGATGGGTCCTATTCGCCCGAAGCGATCGTAACGCGCGCTAATGCTGAACTCGCCAACAGTTTCGGCAATCTCGCGCAGCGCACGCTTTCGATGATCGCGAAGAATATGGACGGGGTGCTTGAGCTGTTCGAGACCACCGAGGTGGACAAGGCGCTCCTGGGTGAGGTTTCGCAAGCCTGTGCTCAGTCTTTGCCCAACGAGTTTGAAAAGCTCGCCTTTTCAAACGGCATCGAAGCCTGGATGCGCGCGGTCTACGCCTGCAACCAATATGTCGATGAGCAAGCGCCCTGGGGCCTGAAGAAAACCGATCCGGACCGCATGAAGGCGGTGTTGCAAACGCTCTTCATGGCGATCCGCGATCTCGCCATCGCGATCCAACCGGTTGTCCCGACAAAGGCCGCTGCGGTGCTCGACCAACTCGGCGTTCCGAAAGAGGAGCGCAGCTATCAGGCGCTGAGCGACAGCGAATGGTTTGCCCGGCATGTCGCCAGCGGCTTTACAGTGAGCAAGCCAACTCCCATCTTTCCGAG
>JBCBOW010000502.1:0-1720 GCA_039821045.1 Pseudomonadota bacterium | reverse complement strand
CGCCACTGGTGATCGAGAGCGACCACCCGCGCGCAGACGAGGCCTTTGATACGACTTACGCGCCCGACCGCGTGCTCGAAGACGGCGAACAGATGCGGGGTACCGGGTGGACCCTCACCGCCATCGCCACGCCCGGCCACACGTCCAACCACCTGTGCTTCGCGCTCGAAGAGGCCAAGGCGCTCTTCACCGGCGATCATGTGATGGGCTGGTCGACCAGCGTCGTGATCCCGCCTGATGGCGATATGGGCGAATATATGGCGAGCCTTGAAAAGCTGATGGCGCGCGATGATGCGGTGTATCATTCAGCCCACGGCGCCGCGATCACCAAGCCGCAGCAATTGGTGCGCGGGATGATCGGTCACCGCCGCCAGCGCGAAAACCAAATCCTGCGACTTCTCGGCGAGGAGGCGCGCGCGGTTTCGGCTTTCATTCCGCAAATGTACAAAGGCCTGGACGAGCGCTTGATACCCGCTGCCGAGATGAGCGTAACCGCGCATCTTCTTGACCTTGAGAAGCGCGGCCAAGTCGCGCTTGAAGGAGAGATATGGCGGACAATCTGAAACCTGCTCAGGGCGCGCTGCCTGCCGGGATCGCGCCCGATCCGCAGAGCCCTCATCCAAAGGCAGCCTATCCGATTACGAAGACCGATGGCTCGCTTTCGGGCGCCCAGGAGCGCGGGCTGTGGGTGCTTGTCGTGGCGCTTGCCGCTGCCGCACTGTTTCTTGGCTGGCGCGCTTATGTCTATCAGGAAGAGAGCGACCCGGTGGCCAGCGCCATGCTCGCTTTCGAAAAGCAGAATGCGCTGGTCGTCTTTGCAAGCCGCTTTGAAGTGGTGGCCGAAAGCGAATACGAACAGACCATCGCGACGGTCCCGGTGCGCCGGGTGCGCCAGGCGATGATCGTTCCTGCGAGCGTCGATTACCGGCTTGATCTGTCGGGCATGGATGCGAGCGATTTTGCATGGGATGCGGCCAGCGACACGCTGACGGTGACGCTCCCCCAACTGCAAACCTCGCGCCCCAATCTCGATGAAGCCAAAGCGCGCATCTTTACCGAAGGCCTGCTCAACACCGGCGGCTCGCAACAGCTTTTGTCCGAGAAAAACTCTGAGCTTGCCGAGGAGAAGGCACAGACCTTTGCCAAGAACCCCGAAGTGCTAGCCCTCGCGCGCCAGGCGGCGAAAGACGCCGTGCGCCAAAACCTCGCGGTGCCGCTTCAGGTGGCAGGCTTTGAGGACGCGCGGGTAGAGGTGAAGTTTGCGGGCCAATAGCGAAAGACGCTCGAAAACCCCCGCATCATTCCCTATATCGAGCGCAACATAATTAGCGGGGTCAGACAATGAGCATCGAAAACAAACTTCCGACAGGCGACGATTTGCTCGCTGAGATCAATCGTCTGCGCAAAGAGCGCAACGCAGTGATCCTCGCGCATTATTACCAGACGCCCGATATTCAGGACATCGCCGATTTTGTGGGCGACAGCTTGGAGCTCAGCCGCAAGGCCGCAGCCACCGACGCCGACGTCATCGCCTTTTGCGGCGTGAAGTTCATGGCGGACACAGCCAAGATCCTGAGCCCTGAAAAGATCGTGGTTCTGCCTGATATGGACGCCGGTTGCAGCCTCGAAGACAGCTGCCCGCCGGAGAAATTCAAGGCGTTTCGCGAAGCGCATCCCGATCACATCGCGCTCACCTACATCAATTGCTCGACCGAGGTGA
>JBCBOW010000501.1:0-1726 GCA_039821045.1 Pseudomonadota bacterium | reverse complement strand
ACACACCTGGCACACTGTCTAAGCGCAAAAAACCAATCGATCACAGCGCCGTCTTTTGATCGAGCGAATCGATCAATCCGCACTGGGCGAAGCGGCGAAATAGACGAGCGAAGCAGCGAGATGGCATGAGGCTCAAATCTAGCCGCAAACGGCGTCTGTAGGAAAGGAGCTCGGCGATCCGGGCCTGGCCCCTGCACAGGCGTGAACCTTCGGCCGCCCTCGGGTCTTACATTATCTTGTCAGGGCGCGGATCATGCTTGTGCTGCTCGCCTTTGCCAAAATGGCGATCCAGCCGCTCAGCCAGCGTTGTCGCCGCCTTGCGCGCTGCATCATCGACCTTGGCCGCGTGCGCCGTTACGCCCAAGGGCTTACCGCCGCGCGGGCGCGCTTCGATCATGCACGCTTTATCATCCTCGCCGCCCTTGGCGCCATTCACATCGGAAACATGGACTTCAAGCCGGGTCAGCCGCTCTTCAAAACGCTTAAGCTTGGCGCGCACGGCGGTTTCGATCCGCTCTTTGACATTATCAGTGCCCATCACCGAGCTATCTGAATTGAACTGGAACTGCATGGCCGACATCGGGCGGGTCTCCTCTCGTCTTTGTTTCCCCGTTTCACCCATGTGACCATTTGAAGACTGAATTTCCAGTGTAATCGCGCATAATGTGCGCGTGCATAGTTTGGCGGTGCAAGCCGGCGCTGGCTTGATTCAACAATGGCGCCGCCCTAGTCGTAAGAGCGCTCCGGTTTTAGGGGTCCGCTCACGATAAAGGCGGCTCGCACATCTTTCGAATTCACACTGACGGAAGGCCTCTCCCATGCGTACTGCTTTGCTTGCTCTTGCCACAACCGCTCTTGTAGCTCCGGTCGCGATCGCTTCCGCGCCAGCCGCCGCGCAAAGCGCGCAAGATCGCTTTGAGGTTGCGTTCCAAGCGCGCGAGACGCAGCGCCGCGCTTCGATCTCGAGCGCGATGCGCTTTACTGATGAGGAAGCGGAGCAATTCTGGCCGATCTACGATCAATATCGCCTTGCCGCCAAGAATATTCAGCGCCAGCAGGTTCGCCTCGTCGCGCTCTATTCAAAGAACACCGTGGGCATGGATGATAAAACCGCTTCGGACCTGATTGATAAAGCGCTGAAGGTCGAGGAAGATTCTCGCGCGGCCAAGGCGGATTACATCAAGAAAGTGAGTTCGGTGCTTTCAGGGGCCCGGTATTTCCGCATCTTCCAGATCGAGATGCGGTTGGAGGCGCTGTTGCTCAACGGCGCGACCAAGCAGATCCCGCTCGCGGTGACCGAAGAAGAGCGAGAGATCCTCGAGAGCGCCGCAGCCGCGCAGATCGAGGCGCAAAAGCAAAACGCAAGCTCGCCGACGACGTAGGGCCAAGAGCGGGCGCGCTTTCAAAAGCGCGCCACCATATGGGGGTAACGGCTAGCTCGCCGCTAAGTGGAACTGATCAGGCTTAATCTTCGATAATCGCTTCGGCTTCGCGCTTCGCTGCTCGGGCAGCATCCGCTTCTTCGCGTGCGACGACGCTCTTGCGGGCCTGTTCGGCGAGCCCCCGCCAACTCTTCTCAGCGCGCAATTCGCGGTCCCGGACATTATCGAGCGTCGCCTGCTCAGCGCGCGCGGCGGCCTCATCTGCGCGGGCGGCATAGAATTCGTAAGTCTGAGCCATGGAAAATGGAGCTCCTTTGGATGGTTGGAGTGGATCGGCGGGTTCG
>JBCBOW010000500.1:0-1737 GCA_039821045.1 Pseudomonadota bacterium | reverse complement strand
GCCTTGCAAACTTTTCAAGTTCGAGGTGACTCTCCTTCGGGGCAGCACTCTTCAGAACACGTGGTCATGTCTCTTTGGTGGGAACACACGCGCGTCTACCTCGTAGCCGTTGCATTCGGTTTCAAACGCAAATGAGGTGATTGCTGATGCTGCGCGCTATTCTTCTCGGTTCCATCGGTGTTCTGGCTGAAACCTCAGAGCTCCAGCGACGCGCTTACAATCAGGCCCTCGCCGAAGCGGGTGTCTCTTGGGAATGGGACGAGGAGACATATGCTGAGCTGCTCGAAATGGCCGGTGGGCGAGATCGCCTGGCGCTGCTGGGCCGAGCCACCGGGCAGCCTTTCAGCGATGCTCAGATCGCCGCCATCCACACCCGCAAAACCGAGCTCGCCTGCGCCGCCGTTCGCGCGCAAGCAAGCCTGCGCCCCGGCATTGCAACGCTGGTTCAATTCGCCAAAGCACGCGGCATCGCGCTTGGCCTCGTGACCAGCACCTACGCGCCCAATGTCGAGGCTATCCTCGATGCAGCGGGCGATGCGCTCTCAGCGCCCGACTTCGCGGTCATCGTTACGCGCGATGATATTGCCCAAGGCAAGCCAGCGCCTGATGCCTATCTCAAAGCGCTGGGATCGCTGGGCTTGGCTCCGGAAGAAGCCCTCGCGATCGAAGACACTGCCTCCTCCATAGCTTCAGCACGCCGCGCGGGGCTCAATGTCGTAGCCACCCCCGGCGCCTACACGGCCGATCAGGATTTCCATGAGGCCGATCTTGTGATGCCCTCGCTTGAAGCCGGTGCAAGCGGGCTGGATGCGCGTTTTCTGGCAATGATTGGCGATCAGCCGCAGGTGCAATTGCACCTCGTCCAATAAGGCGGTAAGGAACCAAGCGAAACGCCCCGGCCCTTTATCGCCGGGGCGATGTGTTTTGTGAGGAACAGACTTCCCATGTCGCGTCGGCGCCAAATTTATGAGGGCAAGGCCAAGATCCTTTACGAGGGGCCCGAGCCCGGCACGCTCATCCAATATTTCAAAGACGATGCGACCGCGTTCAACGCGGAAAAGCAAGGCACGATCAACGGCAAAGGTGTGATCAACAATCGCATCAGCGAGCATGTCTTCACGCGCCTTTCGCATATCGGCATCCCGACGCATTTTATCCGCCGCCTGAATATGCGCGAGCAGCTCGTGCGGCAGGTCGAGATCGTTCCGATTGAAGTCGTCGTGCGCAATGTTGCGGCGGGCTCCTTGTCAAAGCGCCTGGGCCTCGAAGAAGGCGAGCCGCTGCCGCACACGCTGATTGAATATTACTACAAGGACGATTCGCTCGGCGATCCGCTGATCGCGGAAGAGCACATCGCCTGTTTCAACTGGGCGAGCCACGAAGAGATGCATGACATTTCCTCGATGGCGATCCGGATCAACGATTTCCTGTGCGGCATGTTCGCGGCGATCGACATCCGTCTGGTCGATTTCAAGCTGGAGTTTGGCCGGCTTTACGATGGCGATTACAGCCGCGTTATCCTGGCCGATGAGATCAGCCCGGATGGGTGCCGCTTGTGGGATATGAAGACCGGCGAAAAGCTCGATAAGGATCGCTTCCGACGCGATTTGGGCGGTGA
Organism: Pseudomonadota bacterium; assembly: GCA_039821045.1. Lineage (GTDB taxonomy): Bacteria > Pseudomonadota > Alphaproteobacteria > Sphingomonadales > Sphingomonadaceae > Erythrobacter. The sequence goes on along the minus strand of JBCBOW010000500.1, from coordinate 119 downwards.
GGAAGAAGCCTATCGCGAAGTCGCGCGCAGGCTCGGGCTGCTCCACGGCGAAGACAGCCAGCCGGGTGAAGTTCTCGATCTTTCGACCCATCGATCGCGTCTGCGTGGCGGTCCACCAG
>JBCBOW010000499.1:0-1755 GCA_039821045.1 Pseudomonadota bacterium | reverse complement strand
CTTCTTGCGCCAAAGCGAGGATCGCGTCGAAGCTCATCATATCAGGCGTCTGCACCGGCGGGATGTAAAGCGCGACGAACACGGAGAATGTCAGCGCCAACAGCGCGCGCAGAACCGGCGGCACGGCGAGGACACCCACCATCGGCGCAGCCAGCAACGCCGCCCCCACACGTACGGACAGAAACAGCAATTGCCATAATTGCTGATCAAGCGGGCCAAGACCAAGATTGACGAAATTCACCTTTCAGCGTCCCGCCCCGGTCAGGCTGAAATCACCGCGACCTGCGCAAAAATCTCGCGCATAAAGTCGCTCAGGAGCGCCATCATCGCACTGCCCAGCAGAACAAACACAACCGCAACAATCGCCAGCTTTGGGACGAAGGTGAGAGTTTGTTCGTTGACCGATGTCGCGGCCTGAATGATCCCGACGAGCAACCCCACCGCCAGCGCCGCGATCAACACGGGGCCGACAATCAAGGCGGTCACCCACAAGGTCTGATCCGCCAAAGCAAGCAGCGCTGCGTCTTCCTGCAAGGCTCCCGACGCGCTCATGAGAAACTCATCGCGAGGCTGCCCATAAGCAGCGACCAGCCATCGACCAGTACGAACAAGAGCAACTTGAACGGCAGTGAAATGATGGTTGGCGAAAGCATCATCATGCCGAGGCTCATCAGCACGCTTGCCACGCATAGATCGATCACCAAGAACGGCAGAAAGATCATAAAACCGATCTGAAAAGCGGTTTCCAATTCGCTGGTGACAAAGGCCGGTAGCAGTATCGAGAACGGGATATCTGTTTCGTTCGCGAACGGACCAGCGACAGCGGCGATATCGGTGAACATCAACAGGTTCGCCTCTCGCGTTTGGCGGATCATGAAGGCGTGGAAAGCCTCTCCCGCCTGCGCGATAGCGGCGTCAGCGGAAAGCGCACCGCTGGCGTAGGGTTCGATGGCCGTGACGTTGATCGTATCGATGGTTGGTCCCATCACGAATAGGGACAGAAACAGCGACAGTCCGATCAACACCTGCGTCGGCGGCGATCCCTGAAGGCCGAGCGCCTGGCGCAGGATCGACAGCACGACGAGGATCCGCAAAAAGCTCGTCATCATCAGAACCAGAGCGGGCAGCATGGTGAGCAGCCCCATCACGATGAGGAGCTGGATCGACGTGCTTAACGGCGCGTCCCCACCATCATTCGCCGGGCCTTCGCTACCCAGAGCGCGCTCAATCGCCGCACCAATACCCGCGGGTTCAGAAACAGGGGACGCAGCCCACGCGGCGTCTGGCACCACAAACATGGTTAACGCGCCGAGGCCTGCGAACGCGGCGAGTAGCTTTGCGGGGCGCATTACGCTTCGGCCGCTATGGCGCGAATTTGGCTTTCCGCGTGGCTTTCAGGCGCCTTCATGTCGCTTAACCGCACAAGCCCGTTGCGCGAACAACCGAGCAGTATCTCGCGGTCGTGAAAGCGTATAACGGCTAGCTTCATGCCCGGCGCGAGCAAGGTCGTCTCGACCAATTCGATGCGTCGCCCTGCCCCGACCCCTTGCAACCCGACCATTCGGGTTTGCAGATACTTGGTGAGCCTAAGGCTCCCCCAGATCATCAATCCGAGCAGCGGCAAGAGCAGCGCTAACCTAGTAAGATAGTCAACCATCATGCGCCTGGCTCCTGGTCGGATTCGCTTTCAACGTTTTCCTTCGCTTGCGGTGGGGCGGTGTCAGACGCGGTAGAGCTTGGCTCGACAAAAGAAGG
>JBCBOW010000498.1:0-1763 GCA_039821045.1 Pseudomonadota bacterium | reverse complement strand
CTTGGCTGCTACAACCGCGAATTCGCCCGCGATGTGCGCGCTGAAGCCAAGCGCCACGGCATCGAAGCGCTGATCACGGACGATCATCTCGCGGTTGAAGACGCGATCGCTGAGGCTGCGCCAGAACTGGTGCTCGGCACGCAGATGGAGCGCCACATCGCCAAGCGGCTGGGCCTGCCCTGTGCGGTGATTTCAGCGCCCGTCCATGTCCAGGATTTCCCCGCGCGCCACTCGCCCCAGATGGGTTTTGAAGGCGCCAATGTGATCTTTGACACCTGGGTGCATCCGCTTGTGATGGGCCTTGAGGAGCACTTGCTCACCATGTTCCGCGAGGATTTCGAGTTCTCCGATGAAGCGGGCGCTTCGCATCACGCCGCGCATTCGCCCAAGGCCGCCAGCGCCCCTGCCGCCCCCTCGCCCGCGCCGCAGCCCGAACCGCTGATTGAAACCACACAGGAAAGCGCGCTGTGGACCGCTGAGGCGGAGCGCGAACTTAAGAAGATCCCGTTCTTCGTGCGTGGCAAAGCCCGGCGCAACACCGAAGCTTTTGCGAGCGAACAAGGGCGCTCCGAGATCGATCTGGCAACGCTTTACGATGCGAAGGCGCATTATGCCCGGTGATGCTGAAACCCTTTCGAAGGCGAGCCCGACCTTCAAGCTCGATGCGCCCGTGCGCGTCACGATCATCACGCTCGACAATCACTTGAAGGGCGCGGTTGAAAGAGCACGCAGCGTGCTCGGGCGCGACAATATCGAGCTCTCGCTGCACGCGTCGTCTGAATGGGGCTCTGATGAAGCCGCGCTTGAAAGCGCGCGCTCCGCGATCGCTCAAGCCGATATCGTGATCGCGACGATGCTCTTTCTTGATGATCACGTGCGCTTGATCCGCCCGGCGCTCGAAGCGCGCCGCGAAAAGTGCGATGCGATGGTGTGCCTGATGTCAGCAGGCGAAATCGTCAAGCTGACGCGGATGGGCAATTACCGGATGGACGCGCCCGCCAAGGGCCCGCTGGCGCTGCTCAAGAAGCTGCGCGGCTCCAAGAAGCAGGGCGCAAGTTCAGGCGCAGGCCAGATGAAAATGCTGCGTCGCCTGCCCAAGATCCTGCGCTTTATTCCCGGCACCGCGCAGGATGTGCGGGCCTATTTCCTCACGCTGCAATACTGGCTCGCGGGCTCTGATGCGAATGTCATCGCGATGGTCCGCGCGCTGATTGATCGCTACGCCGCAGGTGAGCGCGCAGCGCGCAAAGGCGAAACTCCAGCCGAAGCGCCGCTCGAATATCCCGAAACCGGTGTCTACCATCCGCGCAGCCCCCAACGCATCTCTGAGAGCCTAAGGGTGTTGCCGCGTGATAAGGGCAAAGATGCACCGGGCGCGAATGGCACGGTCGGTCTCATTCTGCTGCGCTCCTACCTGCTCGGCAATGACGCGGGCCATTATGATGGCGCGATCAAGGCTTTTGAAGCAGCCGGCCTCAGGGTCGTCCCGGTGTTCGCCAGCGGGCTCGATGCGCGCGCCGCGATCAACGCCTTCTTCATGGATCGCCACGGCACCCCGATGGTCGATGCAATCGTCAATCTCACCGGCTTTAGCCTGGTCGGTGGCCCGGCTTACAACGATGCTGAGGCCGCGCGAGAGGTGCTTGGCAAGCTCGACGTGCCTTATCTCGCCGCACACGCGATCGAATTTCAGACGCTCGAGGAATGGCGCGGGCGCGACCATCATGGTTGCTTCGATCGGGAGCAGGCCCTGATCGCGCCCG
>JBCBOW010000497.1:0-1767 GCA_039821045.1 Pseudomonadota bacterium | reverse complement strand
GGCCGATGCGCCGATTGCCTACCGTGCCCGATCCCGCAGCGGTGGTGGTGATCGGGTTGCCGTTGAGCGCGAATTGATAGCCTTCCAAACTGACATCGAGCAGATTGACGCGGAACATCAGATCTTCGCTCTCCAGCACCGCTTTGACCGGCCCGGTCGATCCGGCAGTCGGAATGCGCGAATAGGACTTGGAATGCGATACCGTCACGCCGTCTTCGCTCATCGAGCGATCGGCGTTGGTGCCGAGCAGCTGCCAATCGTTGCTGGGCTGTTCGTCAAGCGAGGGAAAAGCGGTGCCGACATCAGCGATCCAAACCTTCATCGGCGCGCAGATGATTTCAAAGGGTCCCATGGTTTTTGCTCCTTAAGCAGATGAGAGAAGAGGCATTGAAAGTGCGGTTGTGGCGAGCAGCATCGGGCGCAGGCAGCGCCACAGCGGCGCGCGGCGCGGATAGGATTGCCGCTGATCGAGCGGGGCCAAGACAGCGGCGCCGATCATGATCCGCTCACTTCGTTGAGCGCGTAAGCGATCTGGAACGCCTGCGTTTCCAGCGGCCATTCGGTGCCCGGCTCGGTTGTCGGGATCGCGCCGCCCGCGCTGTTCGCCCAATGCAACAGCACGCCCGCATGCACCGAGCGGCGCAGCCGCTTGAGCGCGAGGACGATGGCGCGGTTGACGCGCTCGGCTTCAAACGGCGTCTCGCCATAGCTGCGCACATCGACGCGCGCGGTCGCATGCTCGACATAGCCGCCTGCAAACAGATCGGTCCCGCCCGCTTTGGTGACAACGATCGCGCGGCGCGGCATCGCGGCGCTTTCAGCCGCTGGCAAGCGCCCGCCAAAGATGCGCCCGTCCGTGATCGCATTGCACGGCGGATCAGCGAGCAAAAACGCGCGCAGAGCTGTGATGTGAGATGCCATCATGCCGCCCCTTGGCCCAGCTGCTCAAACGCCGTGCGAATGTTGCGCGCGAGCTCGGGATAATGCGCATCGGCGGCGGGGCGCAGATAAGGCCGGGCTGGAATGGTGACGCTTTTGACGAAGCGCACACTGCCATCAGGTTGCGGGATCGCGAGCGCCTGGGCTTGCGTGGGCGTGATCACGCCGCCGCGTTCGTGGATGAGCGCGTAAGCGACGCCTTTTGAGCCCCAGATGCCCTCGACCCCGCCGGGCACTTCGCGCGCGCCTTGGGCAACATCGATCGAGCCTTCGAGCACGCCGCTGCGGTTTTGCCAGGCGTGATTGTTCTTCGCGTGAACAACGCAATCGGACATTGTGTTGTTGACGCCGATCTTTTGCGCGCGGCGCATCCGATCGCTGATCGCCTTGCCATTCCATTTGAGAGTGGAGCGCCTAGCCATTGTTTAGCGCCTCAATGAGGTTGTCGAGCCGGACTGAGAGCGCGAAGGTCTCGGCCTTTATGGGAAGGAGGACCTTCGACAATTCGATTACCGCCCTCTCGCGCGCGACCGTGTTGGCCACGCCGGGCAGGATCGCTTCAGCCACGCTCAAAGCTTGAGCCCACACTTCATTGGCCATTCGATCAGCCTGCTGAGTGATCTCGTCTTCGGTCATGCGATCCGCTCCAGCGCCGCTTCGCGGTGCGTGTGTTTGAACTGGACCGGGCCTTCGACTTTGAGATTGCCCGGAATGATCTCGACGCCCGCTCGGTCCGAGACGCTGGTGATCTTGTCCGCTTCAGCGAGATCAGCGCCGCGCGCGATCATGAACCGCAGGCCTTCGATCTGCGCGATCTTGCGCGCATCG
>JBCBOW010000496.1:0-1783 GCA_039821045.1 Pseudomonadota bacterium | reverse complement strand
AAATAATCTCACGGAAACGATCACACAACTCAAAGACACTCTTTCGAAAAAGGACTTCAACTCATGGCAATTGCACTTCGTCTCTCGCGCGGTGGCGCGAAAAAGCGGCCGTATTACCGCATCGTTGCCGCTGACGCGCGTTCCCCGCGTGATGGCAAATATCTCGAGCAGATCGGCACTTACAATCCGCTGCTCGCCAAGGATGATGAGAACCGCGTAAAGCTCAACGAAGACCGCGCGCGCTATTGGCTCGGCGTTGGCGCGCAGCCGTCTGACCGCGTTCTGCGCTTCCTTGATGCCGCTGGCATTCTTGAGCGCGCTCCGCGCAATAACCCCAATAAGGCCGAGCCTGGTGAAAAGGCCAAGGAACGCGCTGAGGAAAAGGCTGAGAAGCTGAAGGAAGCCGAAGAGGCCGCTAAGGCTGCTGAAGAAGAAGCAAAGGCAGCAGCTGAAGCTCCGGCGGAAGAAGCGGCGGCTGAAGAAGCGCCCGCTGAAGAAGCAAGCGAAAGCTAAGCGCCCTTTATGCCTGATACGCCTGATGCGCCGCGCATGGTGGAGCTTGCCGCCATCACCGGCGCGCATGGCGTGTCAGGCGAGGTTCGCCTCAAACTGTTTGGCGAAGGCGTCGAGGCGCTGGCTCAGCATAAAGCTTTTGCAGCGACCAGCCCCGGCGGCACTCTGACACTCAAGAAGATCCGCTCGGACAACAAAGGCGGCGCGGTTGCTCGCTTTGCCGAGGCCACCAACCGCACCGAGGCGGAAAAGCTGCGCGGCACCGTGATAAGCGTCGCGCGCGCATCGCTGCCTGAGCTTGACGCTGGCGAATATTATCACGCTGACCTCATCGGCCTCGCGGTGGAAACCGATGCCGGAGAGAGGGTGGGGCGCGTCATCGCGGTTGAAAACTTCGGTGCGACCGACATTATCGAGATTGAGCGTGACCCGCCGCCGGCCAAGGGTATGAAGACCTTCATGGTCCCCATGACGAAAGCGGCTGTAATCGAATGGGACGCTGCGCGTCTGGTCATCGCCGAGGAGTTTGCCGAATGACCCGCTTGCTTAATGTCGCTATCTGTCAGGCCGCGCCGATCCCGCTCGATTTTGACGGTGGCATTGAAAAGGCGACCCGGCTCGCGCGCGAAGCGATTGAGGGCGGGGCGCAGTTGGTGGCGTTTGGTGAGACGTTTCTGGGCGGCTACCCGCTGTGGCTGGATGAGGCACCGGGCGCGGCCTTGTGGGACCATCCGGGGACCAAGGCTTGTCACCAGTTGATGCTCGACAATGCGATTGTGCCGGGCGATGAGCGGCTGCTGCCTTTGCAGGAATTGTGCGATGCAAGCGGGGCGTGCATTTCGCTCGGCGCACACGAGCGGGTGCGCTCCAGCCTTTACAATAACCAGCTTCTGTTTCGCCCGGGCCAAGACCCGCTCGATCACCGCAAGCTGGTGCCCACCCATGGTGAACGGCTGATCTGGATGCGCGGCGATGGCTCTACCTTGGGCGTGCATGAGGCGGAATGGGGCCGGGCGGGCAACCTCATCTGCTGGGAACACTGGATGCCGCTCGCCCGCGCCGCGATGCACAACCTTGGTGAGAGCGTTCACATCGCCGCCTGGCCCACGGTGCGCGAGGAATATGCGATTGCCTCAAGGCACTATGCGATGGAAGGGCGCTGCTTTGTGCTCGCCGCTGGGCTGGTGCAGACCAAGGAGGATTTGTTTGAGGGCCTGATGCGCGTGGGAGGCTCACCCGAAGCGCGTGAGTTGTTCGAAGCCATTGAAGG
>JBCBOW010000495.1:0-1788 GCA_039821045.1 Pseudomonadota bacterium | reverse complement strand
CGGCACTCTGCTGGGGCCGCTTGCCTCAGTCGTCGAGCTTCTCTTCGAGCAGCGCCACCTGAACCTGCAGCCGCTTCACCTCGCGCAGCACAGTCAGCATGTTCATCCGCGCGAACATGAACTCCTTGGCAAAGCCCATGATCACCAGCAGCGCCACACCGCTCACCGCCCACAAGGTGTGAGCGACCGGACTGTGAGTTGAGGTGGCAAGCTGCCAGATGACAAACAGGAAGACAAAGCCAAGCACCACGGTGAAGGCGAAGATCAGCTTCGCCCAGCCGCCAAGCGGTCCCTTCCAAGTGTCGCCGATCTGCGTGAAGAGCCCGCGGTCTTCCTCCAGGCTCTGAAGAAAGGCGCGGTCATCCCTGCTCAGCGCGTCGGTGATCTGGTCGTCTGTGTCGCTCATGATATCTCTCCTTCAAGTGGGTTCGGTGAGCGCCGCTTTGAGCTTGCGGCGGGCGTGGAAAAGGCGGCTCTTGGCCGTGCCGAGCGCGATCGACTGGACCTCTGCGATCTCGCGCAGCGTCAGCCCTTCGATAAAGTGCAGGTGCGCTGCGAGGCGTTGGTCTGGGCTGAGCTTGGCAAAGGCCTGCGCGATGGCGAGCCGATCGGGCGGGGATGACGCGTGAGCATCAGGGAGAGCTGTATCAAGAGCCTCGTGCTGGCGCGCCGAGATCGCGCGGCGTGTATGGTCCATGCCACGGCGATAGAGGATGCCGAAGGCGTATGCGCGAAACCTTGCCGGATCGCGCAAACCGGGCAGGCCTCTTAGGATCGCCAGCCAGCATTCCTGCACCAGATCGCGCGCCGTCTCACCATCGCCTGTCAGACGCCGCGCGGCTTTGAGCAGCCGTGCATCAAAGCGCTGATGCAATCGTTCAAGCGCGCGCCGCTCACCCTGACGCGCAGCGATCACCAACCACTCATCATAGAGCGCCGATGCAGGCGGCGTGGCTGAAGGGCGGGAACGGGGCATCGCACGGGTAGTCTCGCAAAGGCGCGCAAAGGTTCAATGCGGCGATCAAAAAAGCGGTGGGCGAGTAGCCTTTCTTGACTTATTCTTCGTTTGTTCTATTCATGTTCCAACTCAAGAATGAAAGGCGAGTCGGCAATGCAAACAGATTTTGTCTATGAGAGCCCACGGGATGCAGCCGGCGTGCAAGCGCGCGTTACGATGTTTGGCGATAGTCGCTCGCTCAATTGGGCGCGCAGAGAAGATCTGGAGCGGGCCGGATTTCGTACAGACGAGCGCGGCAGTTTGGATCGCTTGTTGGATGGTCCGACTTTGGCATTGGGCGATGTGGTGATTGTCGATTGTCCTCAGATTGAGGCGCGAACCATAGCAGCGCTCGCACGGCTCGATGATCGGATTGTGCGCTCAGGCACGCATTTGATCGTCACCACTTCGTTCGATGCTCTTGATAGCGTGTTTTCCATTCTTGATCGCTCGCAGCCACAGATCCTGGTGGTGCCGAGCCGAGCAGAACTGGTGGTAGCAGTTGGCCGATTGATGCCGCATGTCTCAAGCGGGCGTGTGCGCGAAATGAGCGAGATGGATCGTATTTCGCTCATTCGCTTGTCAGAACAGGTTGATCAGATCGCGCAGGAGCTGGATCGGATATCAGCGCAGGATTGCGCGGGCGCTGCGCTTTCAGGCGATGGAGCCCGCGCGGTCAAGGCGGTGGGTGCTGCGCCCTTTGGACAGGATACGCAAAGCGATGGCTCTGCAGGCGCGGGCGATATGTCGCAAAACGCGCTGCATGCCATGGCTGCCCGGTTTGCTTTGCC
>JBCBOW010000494.1:0-1791 GCA_039821045.1 Pseudomonadota bacterium | reverse complement strand
TTCTCCGCCTCGGAATTGGTGTGGCGGATGATCTGGTTCGTCCACACCGCGTGGTTCGTCTCCCCATTGGCTTCGTAGACCCGCTCCTCATCGCGCCAAATGCGGATCAGCTGGGTTACGCCCGCAGAGAGGACCTGCGCAAAGCTGTTGCCCAGCGCATCGGCCGGGTTGGTCATGAAAACGCAGCGCGGTTTGGATTGCAGGATATCATGGCCATACCAATAGCGCGCCAGGCTGCGCGCAACGGCAATCGAACCGACCAATTCGGTGTCTGTGAATTTCGTCACAGTTTCATCATCGGCGGCAAGCAGCGATCCGGTGAAATGGCCCGAGGGTTTTACCGGGAGAACAATCGCGCCGGTGATTGCGCCGTCCACCTCGTCTGAAAACTCTTTGAGCGCCTCTTCCATCGCTGCAGGTTCGGAGCGGTTGAAACGGCACACGCTAAGCTCATCGCCGATGCCCTGCGCTTTCAGCCGAGCGTTGGCTTGCGCTACATCCGCGTTTCGGGCGAGTCCCAGCCGCACCCGTGCGCCCGAGGCCACCAGCGGGCGCGCTGCTTCGAGGGCTTCATCCCAATTCTCGCCTGATGCAATGAAGATGTTGAGCCCCGCGCCATCAAGCGAACGCATTGAGGGGCGCGTCATATAGGTCGAGGCAGACGTGCGCGATGCCGAAAGGCCGTGCGTCACGTCAATCTCTTCACCCGCGATGCCCGCTGCCTCATCGCTGGCAAGAAACAGACAGGCCCCGGCGATATCGCGCGGATTTGGCAGCGGCTTTCCGATGAGCTTGCCATCAGTGGGTCGTGCCAGCGCCATGCGACCGGTGAAGTAGTCCGCTGTCGTGTTCTCGAGCTGGTTTTGAACTGCATCCATCGCAGCAAACACGGTGCGGATACGGTCGCTTTCGATGGGGCCGGGAAAGACAGTGTTGACCCGGATGCCGCGCGGCCCGAGTTCGCTAGCGAGCTGGCTTGAGAGCGCATTCAAAGCAGCCTTAGGCACGACATAGGCGGTTCGGCCATAGTACCTCGTGTGAGAGAAGATGGTCGAGATGTTCACCATCGACCCGCCCACTGGCATCATGGGGGCAACAATGCGCGCCATGTTCCATGTGACGCCCAGAATATTGAGCATGGCATCGCGGACCGTCTCGGTTTCGCCGCAGGCTTCCATTTCAGCGGCGCTCAGCGGCACATTGTGAAGCGGCTGTTTGGGGCCTGCAGAACCGGCATTGTTGATCAGAATGTCGATCCGGCCATAGTCAGAGCGAAGCTTCGCCATCGCGGCGCGAATTGAATCAGGATCGCCGCCATCAAGCACCGCCGTCTCAACTCTGGTGGGCGCAACGCCTGTTTCAGCAATGAGCGCCTCGCGTGCCGCTTCGATGCGATCTTTCGTGCGGCCCGTCATGATCACAAAAGCGCCTTCTCGGGCAAAAGCGCGCGAGATTTCGGTCCCCAGATTGCCCGCCGCGCCAGTGATCAACGCGACCTTGCCTTCAAGCCGACCTTTGGTTTCGGTATCGGTTTTGCTCAAGGCGTCTCTCCTGGTTCGATTGACGATGCCGCCCAATGCTCGAGCAACTCGTCTTTTGTTGTTAGCCCCGTGGTCGGCAGGGCGTGGTTGAGCACATAAGTCGCGCCCGAATGGCGGTTCTCCCACATGGATTGGTGCGCTTCGGGCAAACCTTCCCACTGCACCATTTCCGGCTCGGTCACATCGAGGAGGCCGGCTGCGACCATCTCGTTCATCATCGTGACTTCATAAGCGTTGCACAGGTGCGTGC
>JBCBOW010000493.1:0-1800 GCA_039821045.1 Pseudomonadota bacterium | reverse complement strand
ACCGCCAATGGGGCGCGGACATTATCGGCATGACCGGCATGCCCGAAGCCAAACTCGCGCGCGAGGCGGAGCTGCCTTACACGCTGGTCGGCATGGTGACCGATTACGATTGCTGGCGAGAAGGCGACGCGTGGTTGGTCGCAGGGCAAAGCGGCGCAATTCGACGCCTACGATGCAAAAGCCGCGGCTCTGGATCTCCTGGGGATCGCTGGTGCGCCCGTTGAAAAACTGATGGTGATGGAGCCTCTCGCAGAAAGTACCGGCACTCAGTTTCACCCCGGGCAATCGGCAACGTTGCGGCTCGGGCCCAAAAAGGTGCTTGCGCGATTTGGTATGCTGCATCCGGCAACCCTCAAGGCGTTCGACTTGGATGGCCCTGTTGCCGCAGCCGAGCTGTTCCTCGATGCTATCCCAATCAAGAAAGCTGCAAAAGGCGCCGTAAGCTTCGCGCGTCCTGGCTTCACGCCGCCGGCGCTGCAGGCGGTGACGCGCGATTTCGCGTTCCTGGTGCCGGCCGATCTACTTGCGGGCGATCTGGTGCGAGCGGTTCAAGGCGCGGACAAAGCTATCATCACAGCGGCGCGTATCTTTGATGTGTTCACCGGCGAAGGCGTGCCCGAAGGCAAGAAATCGCTCGCGCTTGAAGTGACGCTGCAACCCAAGGAGAAGAGCTTCAAGGAGGCAGACCTAAAGGCGATCTCGGAAAAGGTCGTTGTGGCTGCCGCGAAATTGGGGGCTGAACTGCGCGGCTAGGCGCAGACAGCCTCCACAAACGCCTTACAACTCGTCATCGACGAACAGATTTTCCTTAAAGAAGACATCCTCGCCAACATCGTCAATCGCGCGGGCGTCAGCGTCGTAGGCTTCTGGCTGCTTCACTGCGCCTCCCTCTGCGCCCGCCTGATAAGCGTTCATCGCTGCCATGTTGGCGTTCGCATCAGTGATCTCGCTTTGGAGCTCGGGGAACCAACTCAGCATACCGTTGGCGACAGGGCCACTGGCAAACATCACGTCAAACGGGCGCTCTTCGATTGCCGCGGCGACATGCTCAGTTGCAAGTTTATCCATCATCCCGCCCAGAATGCCGCCCTTTTGCAGCAGCTTTTGCGCGCGTTCCCCGGCTTCGCCTTCGGGCGTTGCGATAGAGGTGGTGACATTCGCGCCGGTGCCGTCCGCTTCGATCACGCTGACGAAATAGAGCATTTCCTTATCGTCTTCGCCTAGCAGCGCGGTGATGACCGTGTTTTCGTCTTGCTCATAGACCCGGCTTCCGTGCACGCTGCTGCCCAACACATGGAGCGGCAGGGTCGCGCTCTTCAAAGAGGTGCGAATGTCTTGGGGCGATTTTTCGTAGTATTGCCGGCCGCTATCCATGCCCAGGTACAAGACAAGCAGCAGCGCTGGCAGCAGACCAAGCACCAATCGAAACTGCAGAAAATAATAAAACATGAACCCCCCCCGCGAAGTCCTTCGGTATTTCTAAGAAGGGGCCGTTAAATTCGGATAAAGCCGAACCCGGTGGTTGACTGGTGGACGCAAGAGGACGCGGGGGCTACAGCGCGCCTCCCATGGCTCACACACCCAACCTCAAATCTAACAGGCGCACCTTCGCCATCATCTCGCACCCAGATGCGGGTAAAACGACGCTCACTGAAAAGCTTCTGCTTCAAGGGGGCGCGATCCACTTGGCAGGCGAAGTGAAGGCGCGTGGGCAACAGCGGCGGGCGCGCTCTGACTGGATGAAGATCGAGCAGCAACGCGGCATTTCGGTCACGTCCTCCGTGATGACGTTTGAAAAGG
>JBCBOW010000492.1:0-1804 GCA_039821045.1 Pseudomonadota bacterium | reverse complement strand
AACGCGCTCCAGCAGACCGCGCGGCTCCAGGCGCTGAAGCGCAATCGCGAGGGCAGACCCGTATTTTTTCTTGCCGACGAAGGCACCAATTTGCCAATCCCCACGGTTATTCAAGAAATAGAATTGATGAGATCCGCCAAAATCTCAATAGCCCTGCTCTATCAATCAGTTTCGTCGCTGATCAGGACCTATGGCAAAGAGCAATCTGAAAGCATTCGCAGCAACTGTGCTGAGATGTACTTCGCGGTCTCGGACTTCGCCACCGCCGACGAAATCTCCAAGCGGGCGGGCGATAAGACGATCAAGACACGCTCGGTTGGATTCAGCGGCAGACAAAGCGAGCTGCCGTCGGAGAACATCGGCGAGGCGGGGCGTCGGCTCCTTCCACCGGAAGACATTCTCGCCATGGACCCCAGCGAGGCGATCCTGCTCATGCCCGGCCTGCGTCCGGTCAAGGTGAGCAAGCTTCCCTGGTTCGAGGTAGAACCATTCAAGAGCTTGGCAGGCGACAACCCCCACGAGCGCTTTCCGAAGTCTCCGGTCACGCGGTTGCGCCTCGACTACGGGCGAAACGCGAACGAGCTGAGACCGCCACGCCTCCCGGACATCGAGCATCGCCGCGCACGGGCGATGGCGATGGAGGCCAGCGCGACGAAGCCACGTCGCGTACCGCTCGTGCGGGCGCGCTCTTTCTTGTGGATGCCCATTGTCGCGGTCTTCGCTGCCCTGATCGCAAGCCTGGGAACACCACACGTCCTCTTCGAATACGACCGCCGCGCGAATCATCGGGGCGAGTGGCGCTGTGTCTATTTCGGCTTCGGCGGCTTCAAGCAGACGCGTCTGCGGACGTCCTGTCCGCTCTTCCACATGCTGCGCCATTGGGAGGACGCGCCATGATCCGCCCGCTGCATGCTGCTTCGCGCGATCCGCCGAACCCGGCTGCCCGCCAGTCGTCTCTCCCTCTTCGAGAACAGGAAGATCGATCATGTCCGATCAGGACTCGTTCCGGCCCGATCTCAGACACCGGGCCAAGCGCGCCTTCGAAGCCGCGGCCCCCGCACGGCGCGCGCAAGCGAACCGGAGCGCAAGAAACCCCGAGTCTGTTCAAGGCGTCGAGCGGCGCGTTGCCCAGGTCCGCGAGAAGGTCCGCGCCCACCAGCACAAGATGATGCCGAAATGGGTGAAGGCGGAAGTGGCCAAGCTCAGGCAGGCAAACGCACTCAAGCCGAGCCACGCCTACGCGGGCGGGCCGAAGCCGCCGAGCCAAGGACCGAGCAGGCAGTTTGCCCGCGAACAATCCATCGCTGCACGGGCGCTCGCCAATGTCAAGAAACGCTGCGCCCAGCGCATTCTCAGCATCGAGCGGGTCGAGCACCGGATGGTGCGCAACCTCACCCGCAACCGCAGACACACGCAATGAGAAGGAGCTGACCGATGATCGGTCTCATCAAGGACTTGCCCGATTGGGCGACGGGAACAGTCGCCGCCGGGGCGCTATGGGCCTCCGTCTGCTACGTCACGCTCGCGCCGCGCGCCATGGAAGCCTACGCCCAAAAGACGATCGCGCCATCCTGCGTCGCCACGTTGGAGCGCGAGCAGGCTGAGAAGATCGCCGAGGCCAAACGCCAGTACGAAGAAGAGCGACAGCGCACGGCGGCGAGGCTCCGCTCTTCCGAGCAGAAGCTCGAGTATGCGGAAGAAATGGTTCGCGTGATGAACCAGAGCGGCGTCAACGATCTCATGAAGGGGTTCGGTCTGCGCATGGGCGACATGACGCAAGGCGATCTGAAGGCCCTGCGCAGAC
>JBCBOW010000491.1:0-1804 GCA_039821045.1 Pseudomonadota bacterium | reverse complement strand
GAACCGATTGCGGCTCAGGTTCGCCCAGCGTCGGATCGGTCCCCGCCACTTCTTCAACGGTGAGTTCCGCTGTGTCTCCTTGCAACAGGAAGAATCCGGCGGCGCCCAGGACGACACCAAAAACCAAAACAGCGATTGCGAGCTTGCGAATGATAGCCATACAAGTGCGATAAAGAAGCGCTGGCCTTGCGACAACATCTGAGGCGCGCAAAGTTTCGCGCAGCGAGGGTAATTGCCATGTATGATTTCAAGCCAGACACCGCACCTAGCGCTCAAGAGCTTTATCGCCAATTGCACGATGCAGCCAAAGCGCTCACGGATGGCGAGCCTGATGGCATTGCGAATATGGCGAATGTGGCGGCGCTAATCTGGGAGTTTGTCCCGGATCTGAATTGGGCAGGATTTTATCGTATAGCGCCAGATAGGGAGAACGGGCGCGAAGAGCTCGTGCTTGGACCGTTTGTCGGCCGGCCAGCCTGCATCCGCATCCCGCTTGGCCAAGGTGTGTGCGGGGCGGCGGCAGAAAGCGGCGAAACGCAGCGCGTTGAGGATGTTCACGCCTTCCCCGGTCATATCGCATGCGATGCAACGAGCCGATCAGAGCTGGTCGTCCCGATCATGCAAGAGGGCCGTGTCATCGCAGTTATCGATCTGGACAGCCCTGTGCCTGCTCGCTTCACGCTTGAAGACGCACACGACATCGAGGCTTTGGCTCAGCTTTTGTCGGACAGGGTTTGATCCCGCGTTACTGTAAAGCAACATCACAAAGGGTCTTGGTTAACTCTCGGCTAAGAGTTCGAGCGAGCATCGACCCGAAACGAGACAACCCCTTCGCTCAGTTTGGTCCGGCGCGTGATGCGATGGTAACCAAAACGCTAACGCAAGGTCTATCGCAGAACGCCGCGAGTCGCGCTCTGTTTGCTGAGGGGATGTTCGATGCTGTCTGTCACCACTTCTTATCGCGCAGCCAGCTTCGTCATGGCGAGCGCTTTGGCGATCTCGATCAGCGCGCCCGCCGCAGCGCAAGATGACACGCTTCCACCGCTCCCTGAGCTGCCGCCCGTCGGTGGCTCGGCGCCAGCCGTCCCGGCGCCCGCGCTTGAAAGCCCGATGCCGGCCAGCGAAGTGCAGACGCTTCCCCCTGAGTATCGCTCGCTGCCAGTCGGCGGGGAAACGACCACGACCACCATTGGCGCCGATGGCGTGGAAACGATTACGCGTACGCGTCGGATTGCCTCGAGCGCACCAGCAGTGGGCTCCCAGGTCGATACAGCCACTCTCCAGCAGGGCTACGCTCAAACCGCTTACGTGCAGCAAGGGTATATCCCGGTCGCTTATGCACCGGCGCCCGCTGCTGTGCCCGTGGTCTTCAACCGTGAACAATGGCTCGATGAATGTCGTCGCCGGACCGATGGCCGCAGTGAGAAGGAAAAGGGCGGTATCATCGGCGGCCTGCTCGGCGCGATCGGGGGCGGGATCTTAGGCAACGTCGTTGCTGATGGGGAGCGCCTCGGCGGTACTTTGATCGGAGCCGGTGTTGGTGGCCTCGCCGGCATCTTGCTCGGCAACCTCATCGGGGGTGGCAAAAAGAACGACCGTTATGATTGCGAAGCCGCGCTTGATGGATACCTCCAGCAATATGCCGACGGCAGCGCGCCGCGCATCGCTGCCCGCACCATTCCCGCCTATCCGGCATACGGATACCAAGCTTACGCGCCACCCGCTTATGGGTACGGTTACGGATATGCACCGCCCGTGCCCACCTATGGTTACGTTCAACAGCAAACCGTGTTGGTTCCGGTCC
>JBCBOW010000490.1:0-1808 GCA_039821045.1 Pseudomonadota bacterium | reverse complement strand
CGCGCATGTGCCGATCATCATGCTGACCGCGCGCGAGGCGGAAGATGACCGTGTGCGCGGGCTTGAAACCGGTGCGGATGACTATCTTACCAAGCCCTTTTCCCCGCGCGAGCTGCTCGCCCGCGTCGCTGCGGTTATGCGGCGCATCCGTCCGGCTCTCGCAGGTGAAACCATTGAAGTCGGCGATATCAAGCTCGATCCTGTTGCACACAAAGTGCAGCGCCGGGGACGCTCGCTCCAGCTCGGCCCGACCGAATATCGCCTGCTTAAGTTCTTCATGGAGAGCCCGGGCCGTGTCTTTAGCCGCGGCCAGTTGCTCGATGGCGTGTGGGGCACAGGCAGCGATATCGAGCTGCGCACCGTTGACGTGCACATTCGGCGCTTGCGCAAAGCAATCGGAATTGACGGCGCGAAAGACCCGATCCGAACGGTGCGCTCTGCCGGATACGCCCTCGAGGCTGCCTGATCTTAGTGAAAGTCGCGCGATTTCGGGATGATCCGATGATTGCGCGGGTGCCCTTTGACGTTGGGTAGCTCGTCAATGATTTCGCGTGGTGTGACGGCCTTCTGAGCGTCCTGCGCGCTTATCTCCCCAAGCGCAATGCTGGCCCTGCTGCCACGCATTTTGTGGCTCGTCAGCGGTGAGTTGACATGATCAGCGCGCGCGATCGGCGCCTTGAGCATATCGTCAGAAAGCGCATAAAGTTTGCCGGTCGCATCCGTCATATGGTGCGCGATGACATGGATCACCTCATCATCATATTCGACGCGCCCGCGCACCTCCATCAACCGCGCGCCCATCACCACGCGGCGCTGCTTTTCCTTTAGGTCAGGCCATACGACGAGATTGATCACCCCGGTTTCATCCTCCAGCGTGATGAAACACACGCCTTTGGCGCTGCCCGGTCGCTGGCGGATGAGGACCACTCCTGAAACCTGCACCATCGCGCGATATTTGCGGCTGCGCAGGTCGCACGCGCGCACAAAGCCGCGCTCGGCCAGTTCAGGGCGCAAAAACGCCATGGGATGCGCTTTCAAACTGAGCCGCGTGGTCTGATAATCAGCGACGACTTCTTCGCTCATCGGCATCGCCGGAAGCTGAGCCACACGCCGCTCCGCGCCTTCATCGCGCGTTGCAGCAGCTTTAAAGAGCGGCAGATCGGGCGCGTTGATCAAGCTTCGCGCATCCCACAGGGCCTGGCGGCGGGGAAGCCCGATCGAGGTGAAGCAATCCGCACTTGCAAGCCGCTCAACATGCGATGGTGCAAGCGCAGCGCGCTCACGCAGCGCGGTGACATCTTGATAAGGCCCATTCGCTTCGCGCTCTGCGATCAGGGCTGCGGCGATATGCTCCGGCAGGCCATCCACCTGGCGCAGCCCCAAACGCAGCGCGATATGCTTATCGAGACGCCCCTCACGCGCGCCCTCAGCCGCCCCGATTTCCTCCAGCGTGCAGTCCCACTCGCTGGCGTTTACATCCGCTGGCAACACCTCAACCCCGTGCTCTCTTGCATCACGCACAATCTGTGCGGGCGCATAAAAACCCATCGGCTGCGAGTTGAGCAAAGCGGCGGCAAAGGCGGCGGGGAAATGGCATTTGAGCCAGCTTGAAACATAGACCAGATGCGCAAAGCTGGCTGCGTGGCTCTCGGGAAAGCCATATTCGCCAAAGCCGCGGATCTGCCGGTGTCCTGTTCACCGCCCCGGCCCCGATCGTGGGATCGGGCGGACACCGCACCATTCTGAACGCCGCCAACAAGGTCGCCCGCCTTGGTGAACCCGTTTCGGTCATGTTCGAGCGTTTTTCC
>JBCBOW010000489.1:0-1811 GCA_039821045.1 Pseudomonadota bacterium | reverse complement strand
AGCAGAGTGGTGTCGCCACCCTTGGTGATCTCGACCTTTTGCAGCATCTGGCGAACAATCACCTCGATGTGCTTGTCGTTGATCTTCACGCCCTGCAATCGGTACACTTCCTGAATCTCGTTAACGAGATACTCAGCCAGCGCTTCGACACCCATCACTTCAAGGATGTCGTGCGGGTTAGGCGAACCGGAAATCAGGGTGTCCCCCTTCTTCACGAAGTCGCCTTCCTGCACGTCGATCACCTTGGTCTTGGGGATCAGATACTCGACGGGATCACCCTCCTCGGGAACGATCGCGATCTTGCGCTTGGCCTTGTATTCGCGGACAAATTCAATCTTGCCCGAGATCTTGGCGATGACCGACATGTCCTTGGGCAGTCGCGCCTCGAACAGCTCGGCCACCCGTGGCAGACCGCCGGTGATGTCGCGCGTCTTGGCAGCCTCACGCGAGGCACGCGCAAGAATGTCCCCGGCTGCGACCTGTTGACCATCTTCAACTGAGAGCGTTGTGCCAGGAGCCAGCATGTAGCGCTGCGCTTCCGTCTCACCGTCATCGGTCTGGCCTTCCCCAAGCAGGGTAAGGCGCGGGCGAAGGTCTTCCTTCTTCTTGCGCCCGGTTGCCCGGTTTTCTGTCACCACGCGCTGCGCGATGCCGGTCGCATCATCGGTCTGCTCTTCGAGCGTCGTGCCCTCGACCAGATCCTGATACTTAACCGTACCCGATTGCTCGGTGATGATCGGCAAGGTGAACGGGTCCCATTCTGCAAGGCGATCGCCTTCCTTGATGGAAGCGCCATCCTCGAACATGAGCACAGTACCATAGGGCACCTTGTGCATTTCACGCTCACGGCCCTCGGCATCGATCACAGCGAGTTCACCGTTGCGCGCCATGGACAGAATGCGGCCCTTCTTGTCGGTGATCGTCGGCATGTCGCGATATTCGACCTTACCGTCCGAGATGGCTTCAAGATGCGACGTCTCATTAAGCTGCGCCGCACCGCCGATGTGGAAGGTCCGCATCGTAAGCTGCGTGCCCGGCTCACCAATGGACTGAGCCGCGATCACGCCAACAGCTTCGCCGATGTTGACTGGCGTCCCGCGAGCCAGATCGCGTCCATAACAGGTCGCGCAAACGCCCTGCTCAGCCTCACAAACCAGCGGTGAGCGGATCTTGGCCGACTGAACCTCAGCCGCTTCGATCTCCTTCACCATCGCCTCATCAACGAGCGTGCCGGCTGGCACAATCACTTCCCCGGTCGAGGCGTTGACAATATCCTCTGCAACCGTGCGGCCAAGGATACGTTCGCCGAGCGACGCAATCACGCTGCCGCCTTGGACGATCGCACGCATTTCAAGCGCATTTTCGGTCTTACAATCGTCAATGACGATCGTGCAGTCTTGCGAAACGTCAACCAGACGACGGGTCAAATAACCTGAGTTTGCCGTCTTAAGTGCCGTATCCGCCAGGCCTTTGCGGGCACCGTGAGTCGAGTTGAAGTACTCGAGAACCGAGAGCCCTTCTTTGAAGTTCGAGATGATCGGGGTCTCGATGATCTCACCTGAAGGCTTGGCCATAAGTCCGCGCATACCAGCGAGCTGCTTCATCTGAGCGGGCGAACCACGCGCGCCCGAGTGGCTCATCATGTAAATCGAGTTGATCTGGGCTTCCTTGCCGGTCTCGGGATCGATCGGCGTCGCCTTGATGCGTGCCATCATCGCCTCGGCCACCTGATCGCCGCACTTTGCCCAGGCGTCGATCACCTTGTTGTACTTTTCTTGCTGGGTGATCAGACCGTCCTGATATTGTTGCTC
>JBCBOW010000488.1:0-1813 GCA_039821045.1 Pseudomonadota bacterium | reverse complement strand
GCGGACATGCCGCCGGGCGTCATTGGCAGCCAGGTTTTCGATGAGTTCGGCGATGTTTTCGGCATCTATTATGTCATAACCGGCGATGGCTACACGATGCCCGAGCTGCGCCGCTATGCCAAGGCGCTGCGCCAGGATCTGCTCACAGTTGAAGGCGTAGGCAAGATCAACCTCACCGGCGAGCAGGAAGAGGTGATCTATGTCGAAATCTCGCGCCAGAACGCGGCTGCCTTGGGCGCGACTGTCAATACGATCTTTCAGCAGCTTTCAACCCAGAACACCGTCGTTGACGGCGGTACAGTTGAGGTTGATGGCAAGCGCGTCGTCATTACGCCCAGCGGTGACATCGATTCCGTGGCCGCGATTTCGAACCTGTTGGTCTCCTCCAGCGATGGACGCGTGGTGCAGTTAAGCGATATCGCGACGGTCACGCGCGGCCTTCGCGATCCGCCCAGTTTCATTACCTATTGGGACGGCAAACCGAGCCTTGTCATGGGCGTTGCCGCGGTATCAGGCAGCAATGTGGTCGCAGTGGCAGAAAACCTCGCGGCTAAGATGGCGGAGCTGGAAGAGGACCGCCCGGTCGGCATCGAACTCGATGTGTTCTACAACCAAGGCGAAGTGGTCGACAAATCGGTGTCGGACTTTGTCGTCAACGTCTTCCTCGCGCTCGCTATTGTGATCGGGGCGCTGGTTATCTTCATGGGCTTTCGCTCAGGGCTGATCATCGGCATCGGCTTGCTGCTCACCATCGCGGCGACGCTTGGCACGATGTATATGAGCGAGATCCCGATGCACCGCATTTCGCTTGGCGCGCTGATCATTGCGCTGGGCATGTTGGTCGATAACGCGATTGTTATCGCCGATGGCGTGCTGATCGGGTGCCAACAAGGCAAGAAGATCATCGATATCGCCAGCGACGTGGTTAAGCGCTCGATCTGGCCGCTGCTGGGCGGGACGCTGGTGGGCATTCTCGCCTTTGCGCCGATTGGCCTTTCCCCGGGCGACACGGCGGAGTTTACCGGCGATCTGTTCTGGGTGATCCTGATCTCGCTGCTTTACAGCTGGGTTTTCGCGATCACGCTGACGCCGTTCCTATGCGATATTTTCTACAAGAAAATCGAGAACGATTGCGCGGAAAGCGGCCCGGTGAAGGTGGCGACCGACAAGCCGGGCGGTTTAATGGAGCGGTTCAAGGGCATCATTTCGTTTCTCGTGGGCTGGCGCTATGCCACGATCGGAGCGGCCGCCGGACTGTTCGCCCTCTCGGTCTTTGGCTTTGGTTATGTCACGTCAGGTTTCTTCCCGGCATCCACCACGCCGCAGCTTGTCGTCGACTACTGGCTGCCCGAAGGCACCGACATTGCGCAGACCGATGAGGACATGCGCAAGCTAACCGAATATGTCAGCACGCTGGAAGGGGTGGAGCATGTCCACACGCTCGTTGGCAGGGGCACGCTTCGCTACATGTTGGTCTACAGCTTTGAGAGCGACAATTCCGCCTATGGTCAGCTGCTCGTCAAGGTCGACGATTACAACCGCCTTGATACGATGATCCCTGAGGTGCAGGCCTATATCGATGAAAACTTTACGCAAGCGCAAGGCAAGGTCTGGCGCTTTATCCTGGGGCCAGGCGGCGGCTCCAAGATCGAGGCGACTTTCTCTGGCCCTGACCCGGATGTGCTGCGCGATCTCTCCCGGCAGGCTCAGGAGATTTATTACGAAGATGGCGGCGCGATCGCGATCAAGGATAATTGGCGCCAGCGCGTGCCCGCGATTGAGCCTGTCTATTCCGAAGTAAAGGGTCGGCGCG
>JBCBOW010000487.1:0-1821 GCA_039821045.1 Pseudomonadota bacterium | reverse complement strand
ATTGCAGTGGCCAATGCCGGCATTTCCCAGCGCAGCCGCGCGCTCAGGAC
The DNA here is from genome assembly GCA_039821045.1 of Pseudomonadota bacterium. GTDB lineage: Bacteria > Pseudomonadota > Alphaproteobacteria > Sphingomonadales > Sphingomonadaceae > Erythrobacter. The sequence goes on along the minus strand of JBCBOW010000487.1, from coordinate 1,771 downwards.
CGACATGCAGGTCTACCGCGATATCATCGATATCGACCTCACAGCGCAGATCGCGTTCAGCCAATCGCTGATCGGTCACATGGCTGAGCGCGGTTCTGGCGGGCTAGCCTTCATCTCCTCCATCGCGGGCAAGGTCGGCGTGCCAATGCGCACGGCCTATTGCGCCGCGAAATTCGGGCTGGCGGGATATGCGGACGCCTTGCGCGCCGAGCTTTCGCTCAATGGTGTGGATGTCCACGTGATCTATCCAGGCTCGGTTGCAACCAATGTCAGCCGCAACGCGCTTGAGGCCGATGGGAGCCCGCGCGGTCGCTCGGATAAGGCAATCGACCAAGGCATCCAGCCTGACGTAGCGGCCAAACAGATGTGCGACGAAATGGGCGAAGGCGCACGCGAAATCATCGTTGCGCAAGGCATGGAAAAGACGATGGGCGATATGCGGCGCACGCCCGATGCGCTGTTCGATCAGCTCGCAGCGCTCGTCGCTGGTGGATATATGGACAATATGGAGGCGGAAGGATGAGCCAGATGGTTCTGGAGCAAAAGCGCGTTCATCTCGCCAATGGCGTGCATCTCATGTGCGTTGATGAAGGCCCGCTGGATGCGCCCGCGTTGATCTTCCTGCATGGCTTTCCCGAAAGCCACCGCACCTGGCGCCACCAGATCGCGCATTTCAAGGATCGCTATCGTTGCATAGCCCCCGATCAGCGCGGCTATCGCGCATCATCAAAGCCGCAGGCCGTCGACGCTTACACGCCCGACAAGCTGATCGGAGACATCTTCCTGCTCGCCGATGCGCTTGGGATCGCCAAGTTCACGATCGTAGGCCACGATTGGGGCGGCGCGATAGCTTGGGGCGTTGCGCTGGCGGGCCAGCATATGCGGGTGGACCGGGCCGTGATCGCCAACGCGCCGCATCCCTTGCTGTTTCAAAAGCTGCTCTACACTCATCCCGGCCAGCGCGAGGCAAGCCAGTATATCCGCGGCTTTCGCGACACTGGCAATGACGCGTTGATCAAGGATCAGGGCCTCACAGGCTTGCTGCTCAAAGAGGTCAAATGGGATCGGCCTGAAAAAATGGAGGGCGAGGAACGCGATCAATTGCTGCGCGATTGGCAAAACCGCGATTCCGCCTTCGGCATGCTCAACTATTATCGCGCCAGCCCGATCGATGTGCCGACAATGGATGCGCCGTTTGAGATCCCCGCAGGATTTACCCCGCCCGATCTGCCCAAGCTGACCATCCCGACGCTCGTCATCTGGGCGATGGATGATCTGGCGTTACCAGCCGAGAACCTTGAGGGCCTCGAAGAGAACATCGATCCGCTAACGATTGAGCGGGTTTATGATTGCGGGCATTTTGTCCCTTGGGAGGCGCCGGACAAAGTAATCGCGGCAATGGAAAAATTCCTGCAATCTTGATGATGTAGGCGGGAGACTCATACGGATGAGGAGACCCCCGATGAGCGAGACTAACCGCGACGTTACCAAGACCTATTCAACCGATCAGAACATCGCCAAGCTTGAGCGGCTTGTCGAAGCTCTGCGCGAAAACAAAGCGTTTGAAATACAAGTCGATAACCAGCGGCTCTACATCCCTGCAGGCACAGAATTCTCGATCGAGCACGAGCAGGAAGGCCCGATGCACGAGCTTGAGTTCCAATTCCGCTGGCGCACCGACGAGGATTGATCCCGCGCACCCCTTGATCGTGCACCAAGCTGCGGTCGCGCCTGATGCACGGGGCCGTTGCACTTGCCGTCATAAGATACC
>JBCBOW010000486.1:0-1822 GCA_039821045.1 Pseudomonadota bacterium | reverse complement strand
CGCGAAGACAATGCCGAGGCGTATCAGGCTTTCTGGTCGGACGATATCGTGAGCCTTGAGCCGCAGGAAGGCGAGATGGCCCGCGTCGAGGGCCGCGAAGCGCTGCTCGCCAAACACGCCTGGTGGGAAGCCAACACCGAAATGCACTCCTCGACCACCGAGGGCCCTTATGTCTTCGGCGATCAGTTCACTGTGCGCTATGGCATGGATGTGACGATGGGCCCCGAAATGGGCGGCCAGCGCTCGCAAATGGAAGAAGTTGGCCTCTACACCGTCAAGGACGGCAAGATCGTCGAAGAGCGCTTCTTCTACGGCAGCGAAAGCGAATAGGCAGCGCCGCATTTGCGATCAGCGGATGCGGTAAAAATCAGCCACCCTATCGAGCGCGAGCTTGAGCACCAGCTTGCCGCTGCGCGCGGGCCATCCGAGCCTTTTTTCGGCTTGAGGCAGGCCCTCGCCGGCGCAGACGACGCGCCACAAGACATCTTCGAGGCCCTTGCCCGCCGCCTCCATCGCGCTGTCAAAGCGCTGTTTGGCGGCGATCTGGCGTTCGCTCGGCGAAAGGCCCTGATCCGCGCCCGCGCTTCTGCCGGTCTTCACCATCACCGGATCCCAGCGCATCGTCACATTCGCGCTCAATTGCGCGCGCTCGTAATCGTTGCGCAATGCCTCGCCCGCCTCAAAGAGTCTTCGCTCAAGGTGTCCGCGCGCATGCAGCCAGGCGATGGGGGATTCGCCGAGATTAACCGTGACACTGCGACGCCCGCGCTTGGGGCTTGCATCCTTCGCGCCGCGCCGCGGCCCCTCGCTGGTAAGCTCGCGTTCGACCAGTTCTCGCTTCATATAACAATCCTCCTTCACCAATTTGGTGATTCAGACTTGCCTTAAAGGTTCGCATGTAGGAAAGAGAAACCTGTTTGGTGAAGTTGGAGGCGCCCACCATGATCAATCGCATTCGCGAAATCCGCCAGAAAAAGGAGCTGACCCTCGCTGATCTGGCGGCGGCCTGCGATCCTCCCACCACCGCGCAAACCATTGGCCGGTTGGAGACAGGGACACGCAATCTCTCGCTTAAATGGATGGACCGGATTGCCGCCGCGCTTGAGGTTGATCCTGAAACGCTGGTGCGCTCTGATCAAAACGCCCGCCCGCAAGTTGTTGCCGAGCTTGGCCTTGCCGAAGCGCACGGCCTCAAAGCGCCGCGCGAAGCTGTGATGCCGCATGAGCTGGCGGCAGGCGCTGATCCTTCAGCCATGCTGGTCGTCGAAGTAACAGCGGGCGTGAGCGAATATCGCCCGGGGGATCTGCTATGGCTGCGACGGTTGAAGCCGCGCGATGCGAGCGCTGCGATCAACCGCGATTGCCTCGTCCCGCGTTCGGGCGGGCGCTTCGCATTCGGGCGGCTGATCGATATGCGCGGATCGCTGGTCGGTATCCTGCCTGTTCAAGCGGGACAAAAGCAGCAAGTGATTGACAGCCCGGAATGGATCGCAGTGGTCGAAATGCTGGTGCGCCCGCTGTAAGCAGGCGCTTGAGGGTGGCGCGGAGCCACCGAGCGAGGCTCATTTGAAGCACGTATTGTCGCTCAGCACCTTTTACCCGCACGCAGCAGCGCCGCGTCTGGGCACATTTGTCGCGCGCTCGATGGAGGCTCTGGCGCAGCGCTGTGCGCCCGAGAGCGAGGCGTGGCGCGTAACGGTGGTCAATCCGATTGGCCTGCCGCCGGTCGCCATTGGGCGGTATCGCCCGCTTGCTGAGCTGCCGCTCGAGGAGCAATGGGGCGGGCTTAGCGTCCATCGCCCGCGTTTCACGCTCATTCCCA
>JBCBOW010000485.1:0-1825 GCA_039821045.1 Pseudomonadota bacterium | reverse complement strand
CAACAGCGCAGCGCCTCGCGCGGCTCGCCAGCCCTGCAACGCTTGCGCTTGCAACCGCTGGGCTTTGGGCGTCGGCCGCTGCTGCGCAGTCGGTCGAGACGATCGATGCGACGGTGCAGATCCAGGACGATATCACGCTCATCAAGACGCGCGATATGGACTTTGGCCGCATCATCGTCCCGCGCAATGGTCGGGTGGATATGAGCGCGGAAGAAACGCCGACCTGCACGCCCAACAACACGCTGGAGCTGCTTGATACCTGCCAATCGGCAAGCTTTTTGGGGACGGCAGGTCAGGGCTTTAACATTCGCGTGCGCGTGCCCCCAAGGCGACGCATCAATCTCACGGGTCCGGGGCAAGATCTGCGCCTTCGCCGGATGAGCGTGGGCGCAGGCGACGGGCTCACATTCCTGCGCCGGGTCAATCGCAATTTCGATTTTGCGGTGACCGATCCCGGTGGCCAGTTCGAATTTCACATTGGCGGACGCCTGCTCTTTCGCAACAATCAGGCGCCCGGCGTCTACAGCGGTACGTTCGACGTTGAGGTTGAATATGAGTGAGCACAGCGCAGCGTCGATTTTTGGCGGATGCGCGCAATCCTAGCGATTGAGATGGGCCGCAGGTTCGATTAAAGCGGACGCGTTATGAGCATTCCTCCTCCTCAGGTCTTCCTTGTCGATAAGCGACGCGTGTGCTGCGATGGCACCTATGGCATCCGTGGCGGCGCCAATTATCGCCCCGCCACTTTGGGTCACCCGCGCGTCTATCTTGAGATTGACGAGACCGGCTATGTCGATTGCGGCTATTGCGATGCGCGCTATGTGCTGCGCGGCGGCCCGGCGGACACGCCTGAATTGGCCGCTTTGCTGAGCGGTGAGCCGCAGGATGCGTCTCCCTCCGCCTGAGCCTCGCTGATCCCGGTTTGGCGGCCTGCAAGCCCGTTTTGCCTGCCCGCTTTACAGGCGCGTCAAGAGGCGCGGTTTCAAAACAATGTTAACACCTTCAGCCTAATCCCTTCGGCAGACCACTGCGCCTGCGCGCAAGAAATTGCCGTGGACGCCGAAATGATTTGAGTTTGAGACCACGCATGAACGCACCTTCAGGCAGACGCACCGCTGCGCGTGGACCCTTGTGGCATGCGGCGATTTCCGTCTCGCTTTTGATCCTCGCGGCTCTGATCGCAGGTCTTGCCTCCCCTGCTTCCGCTCAGGATGGCGAAACGAGCGATGCGCGCGCATTGCTCATCACGCCTTTGAGCTTCGTGAAAGACACCGATCTCGATTTCGGGCAGATCATCGTCGGCGATAGCGCTGGGACTGTGTTCATGGATTCGACCGGCGCTGTCACCACCACTGGCGGCGTTACCCATCGCGATGGCACACAGCTGCCCGCGCGCTTTTGGGGCTATGGCCAGTTTAACCAGCGCGTGTTGATCAATATCACGGCAAATTCCTATCTGCTCACGCGCGACGGCGGGACGGAGACGATGCTCTACGATCAGGTGACTATTGGCAGCCAACCGCCGATCCTGATCACGACAAACCCGCGCCGCTTCCGCATTGCAAACCCGGATGGCTTTTTCAGCTTTACGATCGCGGGTCGCTTGCAAGTGGGCGCGGATCAAGCTCCCGGGGTCTACACTGGCGAATTCGGCGTCAATCTCGAATATGAGTGAGTGTTGCTGACGCTTTAGCGGGCGCCACAGCGATACCTCCGGGTAAAAACAGCGACAATTGGTGCTCATGACGAGTTCAGGGGACTGTGCTAAGGCTCCAGGCCTCAGGAGGCTGAACACACGCAGGAGAACCTATGTCAAACCATCAGA
>JBCBOW010000484.1:0-1827 GCA_039821045.1 Pseudomonadota bacterium | reverse complement strand
CATCACACCCTGGAAAGCGACCTATCGCTCGACGCAACTGTTTGGCTCCAAAAACGTGACCTATGTCTTGAGCCAATCGGGACACATGCAGGCGATCCTTAATCCGCCCACCAATCCCAAGGCGAAGTATTTCGTCCAGAAAAAGAAGGGCAAGCTTCCCGCAACGGCTGATGAGTGGCTCCAGGGCACCGAGGAAGTCAAAGGAAGCTGGTGGCCTTACTGGATGGAATGGTGCCAAGCGCGTGCGGGCAAGAAGGTCTCCGCGCCCAAAACGCTGGGCAATGCAAAATACGCACCGCTTGAGGATGCTCCCGGACTCTACGTTATCGAAGAAGTCTGATACACAGCGCCCGCCCTGTTGGGATCCAGGGTATGGCACAGGCAGCGTTCGTGGGGGATCGACGTGCGCTCCTGTGCCATTTCCCGGGCAAAACAGCCCACTTGTGATACACGGTAAGGGACGGAAAACACCTTGGACGATGCAATGAACGACGCGGTCGTTGCCATGCACGATGTCGGCGGACGGACGCTACGGACTGCTACGTGGAGGCTCGATACGCCAAGCGAGCACCCTCCGGTTTTGTTCTTTAATGGGATCGGCGCCAATATCGAGGCGATTGCGCCCATGGCCGCAGCCATGCCGGAGCGCGCGTTTATCATGTATGACATGCCCGGTGTTGGCGAATCGCCTGATCCGCTACTGCCCTATAACCCCTTCACGATGAGTTGGACCGCCTCGCAGCTTCTGAACGAGCTGGGTGTGGATGAAGTTGATGTCATGGGCATCAGCTGGGGCGGCGGCATAGCGCAGCACTTCGCCATGCAACACCCCAAGCGCACACGCCGGGTTATCCTGATCGCCACATCGGCTGGAATGCTCATGATGCCCGGATCGCCCAAGGCGCTGACCAAAATGGCCAATCCGCGTCGGTACATTGATCCACAATTCATGCAGCGCAATTTTGAGACGCTTTATGGTGAGGGTCTGGGCAAGATGACGGGCAAAAAGGGGCACATGTCGCGCCTCAAGCCGCCCTCGACGCGCGGCTACATGTATCAGCTTTTGTGCATGATCGGCTGGACCAGTGCACCAGCGCTGCCCTTCCTTCTCAAGCAGAAGACGCTGATTATGATGGGCGATGACGATGCGATCGTGCCGCTCATCAATGGCAAGTTTCTCGATATGCTGATCCCTCACTCCGAGCTGATGGTTATGGAAGGCGGGGGGCATCTGTTCCTGCTCAGCCACAAGGAGGAAAGCGTAAAGGCGATCCGCGAATTCCTTGATGCACCCGAGACGATCGGTGAACATCAGGATCGGGAAAACGCGGCTGCCGCCTAGGCTTCACGCTTGAGGCAGCCACTCTGCAAGGATTGCGTTCACTTGATCGGGCGCATCCTGCTGCACCCAATGGGAAATTCCGGGCAGCGTCTTGAGCGTTAACTGGGGCACCCATTGCTCGGTGCCATGGGTGCAGTGAATATCGATCGCGACATCCTCTTCGCCCCAGACCATCAAAGTGGGCACCTGCACCAAAAAATCGCCGCCATCGACGGTCTTATCGTGGCGCAACAAAGCGCGGTAGTAATCGACCATAGCCTTACGCGCGCCAGGCCGCGCCGCCGCCGCGTTGTAAATCGCCTGGACATCAGGCCCGAACAACTCGGGGTTTGTCGAGGTGTCCTTGAATATCTTTCCAACCGCGGTGCCGCCGCGCCGCCCCAAGAGCCACTCAGGCAGCCATGGCAGCTGAAAGAAGAAGATGTACCAGCTTTTCTTCAATTGCCGCCAACGTCTCAATTCGCGCCGTGCTGGCATCGGATGCG
>JBCBOW010000483.1:0-1835 GCA_039821045.1 Pseudomonadota bacterium | reverse complement strand
CCCCTGCGCAAATCCAAACAGACCACTCGTCAACCACGCCCCGGCTGTCGCGCCGATCAGGAACAACACCACCAGCGCCAACAGCACCACCCAATCGATCGCTGAGAACATTGTGATGAGCCCCTCCTCGACCGCGCCCGAAAACGCGACATAAACGGCGATCCCAATCACGATCCGATCGAGCCATGCGATGCGTGCCTTGCGCGCCACAATCCAATCGCGCGTCCAGCCTTGCACAACCTGCCCGATCATGAACGGCAAAATGATAATCATCCCGATGCGCATGATCATGGAAGTGCCAATCTCCGCTCCCCCCTCGCCGGCTAAAAGCGCAAAGAGCGGAGCGGAGATGAAGACGCCAGCAATGTTGATAAGCGCCGCGCCAACCACAGAGAGCGCAGCATTGCCATTGGCAAGAGTTGTATAGGATGTTGCTGACTGGATCGTTGAGGGCAGGCATCCCAGGTAAACAAACCCAAGCGCGACGAGCGGCGGCAATGCCAAACCGGCAATCGCGCCCATTCCCCAGCCCGCCAGCGCCATTGCGCCAAACACAAAGGCAAAAAGCGGCACAAAGAAGCGCCAATTGGCCAGGCCCTTCAATATCTCGCCCCGCGCGATCCGCATCCCGTTAACGAGAAATAACAGGAAGATTGCCCCACTCGAAACCGTCTGCGCGGTCGACCGGACTTCGCCCAGCGCCGGCACCACTAGCGCTAGCGCGGTTGCCAGAAGCAAGACGGCGATCATCGGATCATTGAGTGCGGACACGCGCTTTATCATGGCGCGCGTGCTTGCCCGTGGGCCGACAACTTGTCGAGAGAAGCGTGTGGCAGCGCTCAGCCTTGCGGCACCAGGCCTGGATGCAGTTCCCACGCCATCCGCTCAAATGCAGCCGCTTCCTCAGTCTCGCCAAGCGCGCGCGCCGCGATCGCGCGCAGCTTCAAAAGCCGCGGATCATTGCCTGCGCCAAGCTCAATGGCCTGATCGAGCAACACAGCAACGCGCAGCCAATCCTCAGCCCGCGCGCTGCGTTCTGCATAGAGCAGCAGCGCTTCAGTGTTACGCGGTTCGCCAACCAAATGCCTTGCGATCAACACATCAGCGGCGAGCGGATCGCCAGCATCACGGTACGCAGCCGCAGCTTTGCGTGTCAGCGGCCATGGTCGTTTGACCCTCGCCGCTTCGCGATACAGCTCAAGCGCGCCCGCCGGATCGCGCGCGGCCAAGGCGGCATCACCTGCCAGAGCCGCAACATCAGCAGATCCCGGAAACCGCTCTTGCAGGTTTAGCGCGTAGGTCCTCGCGCGGGCACGGCTTTTGCTTTCGATAAGCGATCTTAAGCGCTGCGTTGCTTCTGGCAAATCGCTGCGCGCTGCCCCATCGAGGACAACCCAGCCCAATTCGCGACCGGCGTAAGCGCGCTGGAGATAGTGCGATGCGCCAGCCCGGTCCCCTTGCCGCTCAAACGCGCGCCCAACTAGCATTGCAAGATAGGGCGATGCGGCCTCGTGCTTGGCTTGCGCCGAGAAACGCGCGACCAGCTCTGTATCGCGCCCGCTCATCCACATCGCGCGGGCTAGAAGCTCAGCCACCCTCACGTTGCTTGGTTGCATGTTATCCAGTCGCGCCAGTGTTCTTGCAGCGATGTCGTGGTTACCCTCCTGCATATCAATGATCGCATCGAGCAGCAGCGCTGCGGGCACATCGCTTTCAACCAGGCCGCTGCGCTGCAGCAGGCTCTTTGCTAGCACAGGCTTTCCAGCGCGCGCGGCGAGCACCGCTTGCAGATAGAGCGCTTGGCCACTGTCAGGATCAAGATCAGCAAGAGCGCG
>JBCBOW010000482.1:0-1847 GCA_039821045.1 Pseudomonadota bacterium | reverse complement strand
CACTCGCGCCGCCGCCATGGGCGCGGCCATCGCCGCCCGGCGCGCGGTCAAGAAAGGCATCGCCAAGCGGATGGGGTAAGCCCCGCCGCTCTGCCAGACACAACACGATCCGGGCTAACCGGGCGCATTGTGAGGCTTGCGGGTCCGCGAGCCCCCCGCCTCACCCCTCCCATACAAGCGGCGCGTCAGGCGAAGCGCCGCTGTTTTTGTGGGGATTGGAGCGCCCCTAGGCAATCACACCCCATTCAGCAAAAACTTCGAATACCAGACATGCGCGCCTTCAAGCGCCTTCCAGCCCGATTGATCAAAATTGCCGACCCACGAGCCAAAGTAGAGCCGGGTCGCATTGCCTCGCTGCTCCACCTTGAACCAGCTTGCGGTCCCAGTCTCGCGAGATTCCATCAGGATTTCGTTGTCCCTGCGATAAACCACTTTCCACACCGCGAAGCGCTCGGCTTCTCCGTGCGCCAGGGCGGATGCAGTGGCGCGCGAGGCGGGGCTGCCGATCAACCGCAGGATCGCGCGCTCCGGTGTGAAGGCGAGGCTGCGATAGAAACGCTCAAGAAACCTGGCGAGGGAAACCGCGCCAGGCTCGTCGCGCGCGAAACAGTCACGATAATCGCGTTCATCACCGAAGGCGGCGAGCAAGCTGTCGGGAGGAACGGGGAGGGTGTGAATTGTTGCCATGTGAACGATATGTCACGCAAGGCGCTCCAGGGTCTATACGCAAGAGATGAGGGTCTTAAAGCGCAAGCGCTTTCCTACAAGGGAGCCGGGTGCCATTCGTCTTGCACGCTATGACTGGTTTGCTCCCTCTTGCCTCGTATTGCCCTTCGCAAGCCTCCCCTTGAGGGCGCAGATCGCCTCGGGCAGGACAGGCGCGAAAGGGGAATCACTATGAAATCAACCAACGCCCTCGCCGCGCTCGCCAGCCTTGCCTGCCTGATCGCTGCCGCTTCGCCCGCGCTCGCTCAGGACGAAACCGACACCGTCGTCATCAGCGAGATGGAGCTGCCAGCCAATGCCGTGTGGATGCACAGCTTCGATGCTTACGAAGGTGTGCCTGGAAAGCTCAACGGCCCGATGCAGACCGCCCTGCGCTTCGCGCGCGCGATGGAGGAAGAGGGGGTTGCGCCGGATCGCGTGAAAGTGGCCATCGTTGTCCATGGCCCGGCGGTGTTCGATGTCGCGAGCGATGCGCGCTACAAAACCAAGTACGATACGCAATTTGCGACCCACAGTGGCAATCCAAGCCGGGTGCTGGTCGAAAAGCTGATTGCGCGCGGCGCTGAGATCTGGGTCTGCGGTGTCGCGGCGAAGTATCATGGCGTTGGCAATGCCGACCTGATTGAAGGCGTGAAGATGGCGCCCAGCGGCACCATCGCCCATGCCGAGCTGCAACGGCGCGGCTTTGGGATCAATCCCTATTGATGGCGCCCGCTCGCGCGCTGTCAGCCGCACCAATCGGTCGGGCGTGCATCCCACCCGGTGGGGCTGGCAAGGCCATCACTAATCATCACGTCAGCCAGCGCAATCCGCCCGCGTTCAGGATCGACCCGGCTGAGCGCGCGGAGCTCCCGGCCATAGCGATCGCGAGGCGGTTCGGCGCCGCCGGTCCAATCAAACGGCCCCTCCTCCAGCCACTCGAGCAACCGTTGGCGCGCGGTGAGGGCGATGGTGCGTTCAGCTTCGCACGCCCCATCAAGCTCGGGTGCGTCAAAGCCGGTAAGGCGGATCCGGCGGGTCGCTTGGCCTTCCCCAAGCAGCACGGTGTCGCCATCGATGACGCATCCCGCTGCGCGCTGACCGCTTTGCGATGGCGCCGCGCACAAAGCGAAGGTGTGACG
>JBCBOW010000481.1:0-1857 GCA_039821045.1 Pseudomonadota bacterium | reverse complement strand
ATCTGGGTGCTCGAATTCGCTCAAAGCGAAGCGCGCCGTCCTGACCCGCTGATGGGCTGGACCGGAAGCGGCGACACGCAGGCGCAGGTCAAGCTTACCTTCCCCAGCAAAAAGGCGGCCAAGGCCTATGCCGAGAAACATGGCATCGCGGCGCGGGTCTATGCGAGCCCCGCCAAGACGCTCAAGCTTCAGGCTTACGCTGACAATTTCAAGTGAGTTGATTTCTTAAGGGCTCGCCGCCATATGCGCTTTCGGGAGTCGGGTGGACGTTTGCGTTCGCTCACCGGGTCAGGTCCGGAAGGAAGCAGCCCAGGTGAATTGCGGCGGGTCGCTCGGCTCCTTTGTTTTCCAACATCGCGATGACAAACGCCGCCTCAGCGCTTAGGCTAGAGCGCAATGTCTGATTCCGACCCCGAGCTGCCCGAAAGCGAAACCGAAGACCTGCCGAGCGCGGCGGAGTTGGAGGCGGCCGGGCAGAATTCCATGTTTGGCGATGCGCCTGAGCCCGCGCCAGCCTCCGATCCGGCGCCCGCGGCTGAAGCGGCACCCAAGCCTGCGTTGGCAGAACCCGAGGGCAATCAGCCCTACAGGGTCCTCGCGCGCAAATATCGGCCCCAGACTTTCTCGCAGCTTATCGGGCAAGAGCCCATGGTTCGCACTCTTGCGAATGCGATCCAGCGCGACCGGCTAGCTCATGCTTTCCTGATGACAGGTGTGCGAGGCGTCGGGAAGACCTCGACCGCGCGCCTGATCGCCAAAGCGCTCAACTGCGTGGGGCCGGACGGGAAAGGTGGCCCGACCATCGATCCGTGCGGAGTGTGCGAATATTGCACCGCGATAGCCGAGGGCCGCCATATTGACGTGATCGAGATGGACGCGGCCTCGCATACCGGTGTCGATGATGTGCGCGAGATCATCGAGCAGGTGCGCTATGCGGCGGTCTCGGCGCGCTACAAAATCTATATCATCGATGAAGTTCACATGCTTTCGCGCAACGCTTTCAATGCCTTGCTCAAGACACTTGAAGAACCGCCTGCGCATGTGAAGTTCCTGTTTGCGACCACCGAAGTCGAGAAGCTGCCGGTCACCGTTCTTAGCCGTACGCAGCGCTTTGATCTGCGGCGCATCCCCGCTGAATTGCTGGCAACGCACTTTGCGCATGTTTGCGAGCAGGAAGGCGTCGAAGCGGAAGAAGAAGCGCTGCGCATGATCGCTGCCGCTGCCGAAGGCTCGGCGCGTGATGGTCTCTCAATCCTCGATCAGGCGATAGCGCATGCTGATATGGAGACCGACGGCAAAGTAACGGCAGCGCGCCTTCGCGATATGCTCGGGCTGGCTGATAAGGGTGCCCAGCGCAGCGTACTCGAGAGTCTGCTCAGCGGCGATGCGGCGGCGCTGCTTGCCGGTGTTAACGAGCAATATGCCCTTGGTGTTGAGCCGCTGGCGCTGATGCGCGGAATGATGGACCTTGTCCACAAGGTGACCGTATCGCAAGTCTCGCAAAGCCCTCCCGATGCTGCGAGCGAGGTCGAACGCACCGCGCTTTCCAGTCTTGCTCAGCGGCTTGCACCCGCGCAGCTCCATCGCTTGTGGCAATTGCTGCTGAAAGGCCACGAAGAGATACGCACCGCGCCTGATCCTCTGGTGTCGCTGCAAATGGCCTTGCTCCGGGCACTGCATGCGAGCGAGATGCCTGACCCTGGTCAATTGGCGCGGCGGATCGAGGCGCTGGCGGCCGGAGCGCCTGCGGCTGACGGCGGCCATGGGGCAGCGCCTTCAACAAGCGCGGCTCCGTCAGCGCAATCGCTTGGCCAAAGCGCCCCTCAATGGGAAGATCTGGTTGAGCGCTTGGACCAG
>JBCBOW010000480.1:0-1864 GCA_039821045.1 Pseudomonadota bacterium | reverse complement strand
GTATGAGAGTGCCCGCGTGCGGCCTTCGCGGCCTGCGCAAGCGCGGTGCGAAAGAGCGGCGCTGTGCCAATCATCGCATCAAAATCAAGGCTCGCTGACATCTTCTCGGTCAGCGGTGCAAGCTCATCGCGCGGCGCTTCTCGGGTGGTAACAGTGCGCAGCGCTTCCATCAGGCGGTCCGGTGAGATCGGCTTGACGAGATAGTCGCTCGCCCCGGCGCGCATGGCTTCGACTGCGAGCAACGGCGATGCGCTGGTGGTCAGCATCAGAATTGGAAGCGCGGGGCGGCGTTCTTTGAGCTCGCGAATCAGGGCGCAGGCATCGTCGCCTGGCACCCATTGATCAAGCAGGATAGCAGAAAGCTGCATGCCCTCGCGCGTGCCCAGCATCGCCACTGCGGTCTCGGCATCGCTGGCGACAACTGTGCGCCAGCCGTCGCGCGCGGCGATCGCCGAGATCAACCGGCTCTGTGCTGGTTCATCATCGATCAGCATCACCAGCTTTGTGCCGGGTTCTGACATGCCTTATGTGCCCTCGCGCCCATGAATGCGCCCTGGAATATCGTCCCAAGGTGAAACGTCGCATGGGAATATCGCAGGTGAGTAAAGACGGGATTAAGGCTGTTCAAAAGCAGCCCACTGCGACCGATTAGGCAACAGCCGCTGTGGGCGCCATTTGCTCCGATCTGGTGAGAAATCGCCGGGTGCTTGTGGCTTGAGAGGGCTTGAGCAATGAGGCGTCGTTCGATACGGGCAGCCGCGCAAAGCCGCTATCTGAGGCTATTCGCAGCCTGCCGCTGGAATATTGGCAACCTTTGGCGCTTTGCACCGTTTGGGATCAATCGAGGGAGGCAATCCGCCATGGCAAGCCAGGATATCGACAACAACAAGCAGCTCTACAGCGGTTTCATGGCCACTTTAAAGTGGGTCATTCCGGAGCTCTGCGTGATTGTGTTGTTCGTGATGATGCTGATCGCGGGATAATCGAAACGGGCCCATATGAAGATCGCTGTTCTGAAAGAACGCGCCGCGGGGGAAACGCGCGTTGCTGCGACGCCGGAAACCGTCAAGAAGTTCGAAAAACTGGGTGCCTCGCTGTTCGTTGAGGCGGGCGCTGGTGAAGCCGCGGCGATTTCGGATGCAGCCTATAGCGAAGCGGGCGCTAGCGTCGGCAGCGCAGGCGATGCTGTGAAAGACGCGGATATCGTGCTCGGTATTCAAGCGCCCGATGTCGCTCATCTCAAAGGGGCCAAAGCAGGCGCGATGGTCGCTGCTCTGTTTGATCCGTTTCAAAAGCGCGATGTGGTCGAAGCCTATGCCAAGGCTGGCCTTGAGGCGCTCTCGATGGAGTTCATGCCGCGTATCACGCGTGCGCAGGGGATGGACGTGCTCTCCAGCCAATCGAACCTTTCCGGCTACAAGGCGGTGCTCGCAGCAGCGGACACCTATGGCCGCGCGTTTCCGATGATGATGACGGCGGCGGGCACAGTCCAGGCCGCCAAGTGCTTCATCATGGGGGTGGGCGTCGCGGGCCTTCAGGCGATCGCGACCGCGCGGCGTCTGGGCGCACAGGTCTCCGCCACTGACGTGCGCTCGGCCACCAAGGAGCAGATTGAGAGCCTCGGCGCCAAAGCGATCTTCGTAAAAGACGTCGAAGGCATCGAAGGCGAAGGCTCGGGCGGCTACGCGACCGAGATGAGCGATGAGTACAAGGCCGCGCAGGCCAAGCTTGTCTCCGAGCATATCGCCAAGCAGGATATCGTCATCACCACCGCGCTGATCCCCGGCCGCGCGGCACCGGTGCTGATCACCGACGAACAGATCGCCACGATGAAGCCCGGCAGTGTGATTTTTGACCTTGCCGT
>JBCBOW010000479.1:0-1868 GCA_039821045.1 Pseudomonadota bacterium | reverse complement strand
CTAATCGATCCAGCACGCGATCATCGAGCGGGACGATGAACTCGGTAAGCGGGCGGCCAAGGATCCGTTTCGCGCTGGTGCCAAGGAGGTTTTCCGCCGCGTGATTGATCTCGACAACGCAGCCTTCGTGATCAAGCAGCAGAAGCGCAAACACCAGGCTCGCGATCTGAGCGCGCGCTTCGGGTGGTTCGCTAGTCGGACCTTCGTGCCCGCTGACTGGATCGCTGGCCATAACCCTTCAGCAGCGATCAGGCAGCAGCCGCGCGGCGATGGAGAAACGGCTCATAAAAGCGTTCAATCTCTCCAAGAACCTGCGCGGGATCATCAATCGTATTCACATAATGGCGAAACTCTGCCGATCCGTGCATGCCCTTTGTGTACCAGCCCAAATGTTTGCGCGCGATCTTGGTGCCGACGTTGGCTCCATAGTGATCCAGCATGCGCTCATAATGCTCGATCAGGGTCGCATATTGCTTATCGAAGCTGGGCGTGGGGATGGATTGGCCCGTGCGCCACCAATGCATGACCTGGCCGAGCAGCCAAGGTTTGCCATAAGCGCCGCGCCCGATCATGAGACCATCCGCGCCTGATTGCTCAAGCGCTTGAGCGGCATCGCTGATCGTGCAGATATCGCCATTGACGATAACGGGTATGGACACCGCCTCTTTGACCTTGCGGATAAACGACCAGTCGGCGTGGCCCTTGTACATTTGATTGCGCGTGCGGCCGTGGACGGTGATCATCTTGACGCCAAGGTCTTCAGCGATGCGCGCCATTTCAGGGGCATTCAGGCTCTGATGATCCCAGCCCATCCGCATTTTGACGGTCACCGGCACATTGACCGCTTTGACGGTCGCTTCCATCAGCTTGGTTGCCAGCGGAACCTCACGCATCAGCGCGCTGCCGGCATACTGGCCGACCACTTTGCGCACCGGGCAGCCGAAATTGATATCAATGATCGCAGCGCCGTTGCCTTCTTGCAGTTTCGCCGCTTCCCCCATGCTGCCCGGATCACAGCCAACGAGCTGCATCGAGACCGGCTCCTCGGTCTTGTCCCACTCGGCCTTCTGGATTGACTGGCGAGTCTCACGGATGGCCGCTTCGCTCGCGATCATCTCGGTAACGTTGAGCCCAGAACCGAAACGCCGCACAAGCACGCGAAACGGTTTGTCAGTCACGCCGGTCATGGGCGCGAGCAGCACGGGCTCATCAATCGTGACAGGGCCAATATGGATCGGCTTGAGCGCCGGGGGGATCGGAAGTGTTGTCATGCTTGCGGGGGAATGCCTAATAATTGAGCAGCGACATAGTGGATTGCGCCTTTACCGTCCAGACCCTAACGCTGCGTATCGTCCATGACTTCAGGCGCGCCCCTCCCCCCTTTTGCAGCGATTGTGGTTGCCGCTGGCAAAGGTCTTCGCGCAGGCGGGGACAGGCCCAAGCAGTTTCGTTTCTGGCGCGGCAAACCGGTGCTTGAACACTCGGTCCAGGCGCTTTTGGAAGCGGGCGCTAACCCGCTCGTGATCGTTGCGCCTTCTGGCATGCATGCAGAGGCGCGCGCTGCGTCGGGGGTCTTGGAGAAGGCTGTGATTGTGGACGGCGGGGCCACGCGGCAAGCCTCCGTTCGCGCAGGGCTTGAAGCGCTCTGCGATGATGCGCCCGCCGCGGTCCTGATCCACGATGTCGCGCGCCCCGATCTGCCGCGCGACGTTATCGAAGGGCTGCTTGCAGCGCTTGAACTTCATCCCGGTGCTATTCCGACGCTCCCGGTCGTCGATAGTCTGGCAGTCATAAGCGAAGCAGGAACTATGGCGGGCAAAGCGGAGCGCGAGACGCTACGCCGGGTGCAGACCCCGCAGGCGTTCAGA
>JBCBOW010000478.1:0-1869 GCA_039821045.1 Pseudomonadota bacterium | reverse complement strand
GGGAGTGGCTATTCGTCGATAGATGCCGAGTTGGGAAAAGTGATTGCGACCACAAGTCCCGGCTCGGTCGCCACCACCTCCGCCGAGCCGCCATGTAGGCCGGCGATAGACTTGACCAGACTAAGCCCCAAACCGTTACCAGCTTTGGTTCGCCCCGGATCCATTCGGACAAATCGGTCAAAGATGTCCTGCGTCCGGTTAGCCGGGATGCCCGGTCCGTCATCCCCAACCAAAAGCTCTACGCCGTCATTACGCGCGGTGAGTTCCAACCAAACCCTTGCGCCATCGCGCGCGTGTTCAAGGGCGTTTTCGAGCAGATTGGTGATCAGCTGCGCAACCAGATTGCGATCTCCCAATACCATGACACTCGGCGAGATCCGCGCCTCGAAGCTCTTGTCATCCTCCTCAAAAAGCGGTTCGAAGCTCTCTGCCAATTCACTGGCGAGCGCAGTGAGATCAAAGCGCTCAAACGCCTCGCGTCTTGCACCCGCTTCGATTTGGCCCAGCCGCAAGAGCGCGTCGAGAGTGCGTAGAAGCGCGCCAATGTGTTCGTTGGCGACACTCGCATGCTCCTCAATCGCTTGCGGATTGCCCGCATCGCGTTCGATCAATTGAAGCCTGCCGGCAATGTTCGAGATCGGCGTCCTGAGATCATGCGCGACATCCACCGTCACGCCTTCCAGATTGCGGGTCAAAGCCGCTATCCGGTCGAGCATATCGTTGACCCCGACCGCGAGCCGATCAAACTCGTCATCACTCTTGGAAAGCGGAATACGCGCGTCGATGCGGTCGAAACCAATCGCGCTGGTAGTAGTGGCAATCGTATCGAGCCGATGGAACACAGAGCGACTGGTGAAATACGCTGAAATCAGCGCAATCGGGCCCAAGGCCAGCACTAGAAAGAGCGTTGCCAGCCGCATCACTTCATCGTTGTATAGCACCCGCCCCGGAACAAAGCGCGCGATCACCAACTCATAGTCATCGGCAATCGCTTCGCGCGAGACAATCAGCGGCTCATCACCAAGATCAGGGTGCTCCAGAAAGTACCAATCGATCAGGCCGCCCGGCGGGTCGATATCGGGATAGCCAGCCAGTGTTTCATCATCTGCATTCAAAAGGCGAACAACCCGCTCTTCCTCTTCGAGCATGAAATAGAGGTCGTCGGGATCCCAGATCTGCCGATCATCATGAGCAAGGGCGCTGGCCAAGGTGTCCAAACCTTCGTTTCGAACAAGGGCTTCAGCATCTTCGCGCGCGTCGGATAGGTCCGCGCGCAACTGGTCAAACTCGCTTTCGCGCACAACGGCATGGGTCAGCCAGGCGAGTGCAAGCAGCACCGCAAGGCTCGCAATTGCAGCAAGCACTGCGCGGCGAAAAACGCTTGATCCGAATACGGACTTTGCTTTGGGTTTACCCAGCTGAGAGGATATAGCCGGCCCCTCGAATTGTCGTTATGAGTTCGCGATCAAACGGTTTGTCCACCTTTGCGCGCAGACGGCTGAGGTGCGTTTGCACGAGGCTAGTCTTCGGGTCGAAGTTGTAGCCCCAAATCCGGTCGAGCAGCATGGTTCGCGTAACCAATTGCCCTTCGTTCAGCATCAGAAACTCAAGGATCCTGTACTCGCGCGGCAAGAGATCAAGCACCTGCCCAGCCCGCTCAACGCGTTGCGTGGTCCGGTGCAGCACGAGATCGTCCACCGCGATCATAGTCGGGGCTTCTTGGGCAAGCGGCTTGCGCCGCGCGAGGGCTTTGAGCCGAGCGTAGAGCTCAGCAAATGCAAAGGGCTTGACCAGGTAGTCATCGGCGCCCGCATCAAGACCGGAGACGCGATCGTCTATTCCGGAAAGCGCAGTCAGCACCAAAATCGG
>JBCBOW010000477.1:0-1871 GCA_039821045.1 Pseudomonadota bacterium | reverse complement strand
AGCGCTGCTGACAGCGGACCCGCGCGCTAAGTGTTTTGCGACGCGACAAGTTGCGCGGGACTGGCGGCAGGGGCAGCTTGCCTTTGCGTTTGATGAGCTGATGCCGGATTACCCTGCGCGCCCGGATCAGCCTGAGCTTCTGCCACCCAACAAGATGCCCAAGCGCGGCAAGGGCGGCTCTGAGCGCGCGCGGATCGCGCTGTGGCATAGCCTTGCTCATATTGAGTTCGTCGCCATTGATCTGGCGCTTGATATGGCGGGTCGCTTTGGAGACGCGATGGGGGAGGAGTTCGTTTCGGATTTCCTGAGCGTGGCTGCGGACGAAGCGATGCACTTTGCGCTGCTGGCACGAAAGCTTGAGGCTTTGGGCAGCCATTACGGTGCGCTGCCCGCGCATGGCGGTTTGTGGCAGGCGGCGTATGCAACGCGGGGGGATGTCGCTGCGCGTTTGGCGATCGTGCCGATGGTCCTTGAAGCGCGCGGGCTGGATGTCACCCCGGCAACACTGGAGCGCGTGAAAGCGTCGGGTGATGAGCATGGCGCCAAGATTCTTTCACGCATACTTGACGATGAGATCCGGCATGTTGCGTATGGCACCAAACACTTTGTTTCCTTGGCCCAAAGGGACGGCGAAGAACCCGCAAAACTCTGGAAAGCGCTCGTTCGCGAGCATTTCCGAGGCAGCGTTAAGCCGCCATTCAACGACTCAGCGCGTCTTGCAGCCGGTCTGTCGCGGGACTTTTATGAAGAAGTTGCACTTTAACGAATCGACCCGATATTCCCTCGTCTACCTGCAGGTCAGAGAGGTTTACCTGCCAAACAGATAATGCGCGCGAACACAGCGCCACCGCCGAAGAAGCAGATTGGGGCTCGCGGCGAATGGAAGGAATGGGTCGAGATGCGCATTGCTATGCAGCACTCACGAATACGTTTTTCGGTTTTGGGCGCAGCTGCGCTTGCTTTGGTTGCGGCCACCCCGGCGCAGGCCGATGCGCCTGTCAATGAGCTCGTCGCGATCGCTGAGCCTGTCACTGAAGCCAATGCCGACGCTGGTATCAAGAGCGCCGTTAAAACCGACGCGAAGTTCCGCGAGCTGTTTGCCAGCTGGAGCTCGCTCGATACGGTTTCGCCTGATGCGATGAATCCTTTGGCAAAGCCAGGGCTCCAGCCGCTTGTGCAGCAGCCGGTCGTTGCGGTGCCCTCGATCAGACCGCTCAGCGCTGGCTATGTCTCGAGCGGCTATGGCATGCGCCGGCACCCTGTGCTGGGCCGTCGCAAGGCGCATAAGGGTATCGACCTCGCAGCGCCAACTGGCACGCCGGTCTACGCAACGGCAGACGCGATTGTCGGCAAGGCTTACTACTCGCGCAGCTACGGGAAGGTCATCTACCTTGATCACGGCGGCGATCTTGAAACGCGCTATGCGCACCTTTCTGGCATGACAGTTTCCGCCGGGCAGCGGGTCCACAAAGGGCAGCTTATCGGCTATGTCGGCTCGACGGGACGCTCCACTGGCCCTCACCTTCATTATGAAGTTCGCGTCGATGGGCTTGCAGTCAATCCGATTCCCTATATGAATGGGGACAAGGGCGGAGCGGCGCTGGCCGTTAGCGAGAGCGATACGACCACGCAGCCATCTGCAAACGCTGGTCTTGACGGGCGCATGCGCCCAGGCGGCCAGGGCGGTCTTTGAGGCCAAGTTCGGCTCAGCCGATCTTTTCTGAGTTGCCCGCAAAAGCGGGTCGGACATTGGAGAGGGTGTCCGAGTATAGGCGGTGGGGTCTACCCCACCGCCTTTTTTTGCATCCGACTTATGGCTCATCCAATTATCGCTCGCGATTTCGCTTGAGTGAGTGATCGACCGCGTTAGG
>JBCBOW010000476.1:0-1874 GCA_039821045.1 Pseudomonadota bacterium | reverse complement strand
GCCATACCCATAGTAGCTATAAGGGTAGTAGTAGCTGCCCCAATAATAGCCTGAGCCGTAAACTACGACACCGTTGCTCACATAATTGTAGTGATAGCCAGGTGTGTAGCCGAAATAGACGGTGTCGGGCTCGGATTCATACACTTTCACGTAGGTCACGTGGTGCGATGGCGAATCCGAAGGGATATCGTAGATGGCCGCCGCGATCGTATCAGTGACGACCCACGCGCCACTGGGGTCTTTCGCGGTGAACCAAACGGCTTCGTAGCACAGGTAATAATCGTCCCCGACCCGGAAGACGTCGAAGCTTGTATTGGTCGCGCGGTAAACATTGGTGCCGCCGATTTGCTCGAATTTTGGCGTATCACCCGCGTAGCGCACGTCGGGTGCTGACGTGGTTCGCGATACCTCGGCGGTCTGGGGGATCATCGCCTCGGCAATGGCGCGGTTGGCTTCGGGCGTGCCAGCGACCGAGGCGCGAACATAAGCACGCGAGTGGTCTGCCGGGATTGCCTGAAAGCTCTCGGGCACCTGGGCCACATAGCTCCATTCGCCATCAAGGGCCGAGGCCTTGAACCATCGGCCCGACGTGAGGAAATAGTAGGCATCATCGGCATCATTGAAGACGATATCGCTCGATGTGTTGGCAACGAAGGCAAGCTCGGTTCCCTCGATTGCCTCGAGTTTGGGCTCGCCGTCTGTCACGATGAGCTCCGCCGGCGACTTTGCCACGATGATGCTAGGCGTATCCTCAGCCGAAAGCGGCTTGCCCGGCGTCGCTTTTTTCGCGGCAGCCCAGCGATCATCATCGGGCAGGTCTGCTATGCCCTGTGGTGCAGTCGACAGCGCCCATTGGCCGTCCAGCGACGCCGCACTGAGCCAGCTCTCACCGACCAGAAGCGAGTAGCTCTTGGTCGTGTCGGAATAAAACAGATCCCAATTGGTGTTGACGATGAGCGAAAGCGATGGCGCGCCCTCGATCGGTATTTTGACCTCATCGCCATCGATCAGAACGAGCAGGCTCGGCGTGGATGCGTAGAGGATCGTGGGTGCCTCTGTGGAAACCGCAATCCCTTCTGCTTTGACCGGGGTTTGAGCGACATAGCCCAGGATCACGTCGAGCGGGATGGTTTCGGGATCAGTGCGAATATTGGCGCGCAGTTCGGCCATCAGCGCGCTGCGCTCGGCCTCGTCAAGTTCGTCGAACTGCACTTCGAGGATCTCGCGGTCGTACACGGTAACCAGCCGGTTCGTGCGATCAACCAGCATCTTCGTACGATACTTGATGGCGCCGATCGCTGGTTCGCCCGTCTTTCGCCGATAGGAGGCAGCGCTCCAGGCGACTGCCGCGGTAAAACCAGCGTGATCCTCGATCTGCGGCTCGTAAAGAGTAAAGCTGCCGCTTGGTAGAGCGATCGTGCGAGGGAACTTGGAGGCCTCAGGCAATTGGTCTTCGCTTGCTGCTGCAATCGCATCGGCGCTCTCTTCCTGTGCCAGCGCTGGTGGTGCCAGGGCAATCGCGCAAGTGAAAGCGAGCAAGGCTGATGTAAGGTGACGATAGGAATTCATGGAGATCCCCTGATTTTCTAATGAGTTCCGAAAATGCCGCGCTGGTGCGCCAAGCGGTGCTTAGAACTTTATCTTCGCGCCCAGGAACGGCCCCGATGTGTCGACGGTGATGTCGGCCTGATCGATCTCCCGTTCAATCCGCAAGAAGCGATAGCCTGTGACGACGGTGAAGGTGTCGTCGATCTCGTATCCGATGCTTCCTGATGCCTGGAAGGTGATATCGGACGAGCTTCCGATACCAAATCCGCCTACGTCAGCATAGAGCGTACCGGTCCAACCTTTGCCCAAGCGCTGTTCCAGCTTTG